>JBBRVL010000145.1:0-8799 GCA_038246925.1 Chloroflexia bacterium | reverse complement strand
TCATCTTCCCCATGGATAACGGTATTATCCTGAATGTTGCTTCTAGCGCCGACGATGATAGGCGCGACATCCCCACGTAGCACGGCTCCGAACCAGACGCTTGCGCCTTCTTTGAGCGTGACATCTCCAATAAGAGTGGCCGTGGGCGCTATGTAGCAGTTGTCGCTAATCTGAGGATGTTTGCCTTGATAAGAATAAATCGGCACTAGAATATCTCTAAACTTTCGCTGGCCGGGGTGCGCCCAGTGCCAGGGTGTTCGCTTCTAGAGGCTTTGCGGAAGCAATTGGTAGCTTCTGTGCCTTTGTAGCAGAGGCAGGCGGACCCGAAGGAGCGAATACATGGCTCGGTAACCACGCCAGAACCTTCAGGAAGCTGTTCAGGATTTACTTCCCTTATCAGCGTTCTGGCCGTGCGTGTGGACCTGTTCGGTTACATCATTGAGGCTCTTTTCGCCCCCTATACCCAGGTCACTCGATCCCTGGGGCCGTGTGCCCTTGCCCTTCTTATTACCTCTGCTGCCCTGCGCATCAATGTTCACCTGATCGTTCGGAGCGCTACCGCTATCGGGTTGGCTCCCCTGGTCTGCTGCGTTCATATTCTGATCTGACATTGTTCGGATCTCCTTTATGATTTAGGCTGTGGTTACTTCTTTGTTACGCGGTCTCCCCTACTTTTGTATATCAAGTCGCGTACCTACAGGCTCAGATTATCTCCATAATCTCGTCAAGCGCCTTCCGCTCAAGATCGGGCACATGGCAATTCTCAGCCGGGTAGCCGACCGGTAGTAACAGAAACGGCTTTTCGTTACGTGGTCTCCCAAGTATCTCGCCCAGGAAACCCATCGGGCTGGGTGTATGCGTCACCATGGCAAGCCCGGCCTGATGGAGGCTCGCGATCAGTAGGCCAACCGCGATACCGACAGATTCCCTGACGTAGTAATGCTTTACTTTGCGTTCCAGCAAGCCCCTAGCCTGGTCGGCAGGTTCGAGCCCGTAGTCGATTTCAAAGACGACAATTAGGTAGGGCGCATCGTCGAGGAAATCTTTGTGCCAGTCAGTTCCGAGGCGGGCAAGCAGCCGCTTCCACTCATCCGGGAATCGCCGCTCATAGTTTTCGCGTTCCTCTTCTTCCGCAGCTACACGAATCACGTGCTTTACCTTTGGGTCGCGCACCACGACAAAGCGCCACGGCTGTTGATGAGCGCCAGAGGGGGCGGTGTTCGCTGTCTCAATGGCATTAGTAATTAGCTCAATAGGCACGTCGTCAGAGGCAAAGTGTCGTACGGTGCGCCGCTTTCTCATGGCATCCAGGAATGCCCTGCTTCGGACTGTTTGATCTTGTTCCGAGAGTCGCTCGAAATCAAGGGGAACAAAGCGCGCCTCACCTTTCTCATCATGCCTGCTTTCCATGCGAGATCGCGCTGCACGTTCTGTACCATTGCCATGGGAGATGACCAGCGCAACGACTTTGTGCTCGCCTTGAAGGGGATATCCGGCTCGTGGTAGACTGGTCCAGAGCGAGCGAAATACATACCTGGGAGGAACAAGAATGGCGAGTGGACCAGAGCGTGTGCAGCAAGCACTTGATGCCTGTGGGCTAGACAGCCGGGTCGTGCGCCTTCCAAACAGCACTCGCACCGCGCCTGAGGCGGCACAGGCAGTCGGGTGTGAGGTAGGCGCTATCGCCAAGTCGCTCTTATTCATGGCGGATGGCGAGCCTGTGCTGGTGGTCTGTGCGGGCGACCGGCGGGTGAACACTGTTGCGGTGGCGAGCATACTGGGGGTCGCGGATGTCAGGATGGCCTCTGCCGATGATGTACGCTCGATTACCGGCTATGCCATAGGTGGGGTCCCGCCTATAGGTCATGCCACGCCGGTACGCACCCTGATGGACACCAGCCTGCTCCGATGGCCGTTAGTATATGCCGCAGCCGGGGCACATGACGCACTCTTCCCCGCCGACCCCAATCGGCTGCTTGAAGTATCGGGCGCAACTCTCGCCGACATTGGCTCCTGACTACTGCATACTAAAGCCGGCCACCGAGCCGGTTTCGTTAGGACCTCTCTTGCGCCCAGATTACCACTCTGATAATGGACAAACGGGCCAGGTACTGCTACGTATTTATGAGGAGCTGCTTACATATTACGGCCCGCGTAATTGGTGGCCGTCTCGCTCAGGCAGCCCCTGGGAGATTATGCTTGGCGCGGTGCTGGTTCAGCGTACGTCGTGGGCAAATGTCGAGAGGTCGCTGGATAATATCGAGACTGCATGGGGTCAGGCAGGGTTGGCTAGACCGGAGCAGATAGTCGCAGCAAATGATGAGGAACTGGTAAAGCTTATCCGACCATCTGGCCATTACAACAGCAAGCCGCGAAAGCTGAAGAACCTGGCGAGCTTCGTTGTCAATGCGGGCGGATTAGACCGCTTCGTGGCATCACAGGCTATCACCTCAACGTTGCGCTCCGAACTGCTGTCGCTCTGGGGTATAGGCCCCGAGACAGCAGACGCAATCTTGCTCTACGCGCTTGGACGTCCCATCTTCGTAGCCGACGCTTATGCCCTCAGGTTGGCGGCGAGATGGGGCTTGCTTCCTACTAACGCCACTTATGACGAGATTCAGGCCCTCTTTATGAATAATCTGCCGCAGGATGCAGACCTCTTCGGTGAGTATCACGCCCTTATTGTCGAGCATGGGAAGCAGACGTGTAGACCACGCCCTCGATGCAAGGTCTGCCCGCTGAACCGTCCTCTTCTCGTTAGAGTACACTTAGAGCGGGGAGTAGAATGGCAGTGCCCAAAGAATAATGTCGCACAGGAGGTTCGGGGATGAGGGGTGGTTTTGTTGGTATAGGGGTGTTGCTTCTTCTTGCCGGGGTTACCTGGATACTCCAGGGAATAAGCATATTGCCGGGCAGCGTCATGACAGGAGACCCCTTCTGGGCCTTCATGGGTTTGCTGTGCGTTACGCTAGGCGGCTTCCTGCTGTACAGAGGGTTAGGCAGGCGTGGCCGCTCATAGTTCTTGCTTGACAGCCTCCGATGTTTGTGGTAAGATTCTCACGAATATTATGCTTGGAGGCGTGGTGTAGCGGCCTAACATGCGTCCCTGTCAAGGACGAGATCGCCGGTTCGAATCCGGTCGCTTCCGCACTTACGACTTCCACCTTGACGCTCAGTCGGGTGGAAGTCTTGGTTTAAGTGGTTCAAGACCAAGAGGGGCGTGAACTCTATCTGAGGGGTCACGCCTTTTATCGTACGATCCTCAATGCGTATGCTCTCAAAGAGGGTCTTTGCCAGCTTGTTGCGCTGCTCTTGGTTCGCGCTTCGCCATGCTTCCCCTATGTTTTGCAGATAGGATGCAAGGCGCTCAAGTGTTTCCCCTCTTGTAGTAGTCGCTAGTGGGAGTGCCGCCATCTCACCTCGTAATTGGTCGCGTTGCGAACGGTATTCTTCTGGCGATAGGTCCCCCCAAGTGTACAGGTTCTTGAGACGTTTGAGCTTGTTTTCGAGGCCCAGGCGCTGCTTGTCAAAACCTGATCCCTGTTTATCTTCCCGCTCATATGCAGCCAGTACCATCTGTTGGTAATCTTCCGGTAATTTGATATTGGTCAGGTACTGCTCGACCTGGCTTTCGTATGCAGAGAGGAAGGTTGAATGTTGTTTGCAGTCATTGGCGATGCCCTGGCCTCGGCGGTAGCAGTAGACCTTTGCTTTGCCGTTCGGCCCCGTGTGGATGTGGATCTTGCCGCCACAATAGGAGCAAGTGAGTAGCCCGGAGAGCGAATAGGTTCGAGCTTTGTTGGCAGTTGCGGGCCTGCCCATGCGCTTACCGTTGAGGGTTTTGCCTTTTTGTGCTGCTTCCCACAACTCCACTGATATAACAGGCTCGTGCTTGCCCTTTATGCCTTTCGTGTAGCTGCCGCGCCTGCTGTGCCCTTCTCCATATTCCCCATCTGGTAGCTCTCCTAGATAAAAACGACTTCCCAAGATACCCGCAACAGTATCTTTCGTGAATAGATTATTCCCTTTATTACCAGTGGTACGGTAGCCGAGGCGATTTAGCTCTTCGGCTATCGTCTTGCAAGGTTCGCCATCAGCCGCCATACGGAAGATCATTAAGAGGCCGTCATAATTGGTGTGGTTCTCTCCCAATCCCAGGTCACGCTTGTCAGGCATAGGGATGCTCTTCTCCCCTTCCTTGAAGATGCCGAACGGCAGTAGGCCATTGTGTAAGCCTTGCTGCCTGCGCTCTCCTTTACCTTTGCGTACTTCCTGAGCCAGATTATCTGAATAGAACTGCGCCAGCGCCCAGAGCATGTGCATGAAGAGCTTGCCTTGTGGCGACGAATAGTCGAGGTTCGGTTCGGAGACGGAGACGAGACCCACGTTGCATTTGCCCAACTGCTCGAACGCCTGAACCGCTACTCTCAAACTGCGCGAGAAGCGATCCATCTTGTGGACCACTATCACGTCGAATAGCCCCTCTTGGGCATCTTGGAGCATCTGAGCGAAACCAGGGCGACGCTTGATGTTGTCTGTTCGGGCGCTCTTGCCTTCGTCGCGGTACTCCCCTATCGAAGTGTACCCGTGCGCTTCACAGTACTGACGGTAAGCCCGTTCTTGGGCAGAGATACTGTAACCTTCTACTTGCTCTTCGGAACTGACACGGAAGTAGCCAACTGCACGCTTACTGTTGCCTATCTTGACATTCATCACGCTTGCCTCCTCTTTAAACAGAAGAAGACCCTTCGCAAGGTCAGACGCTTATTTGTGAGAATTATGCCTACTCTATTATACAATTACTAGAACAAACGTGCCAGGAACCAAACCTCTATAGACCATCCTTACCGCTTGTCGCTTTGCCCTCTGCTGTTGGATTACGAGCTATATCAGCGAGAATCCGACCCAGCCGTTCAAGTGGCCCATAAGGTTTGTATGGTAGTGTGCTGGCTCCCCTATTTGGAGGGCGCGAAGAATGAGGCGAGACGCTACGTCTCCCCTGCTCTTGCGCTTTATCGTGTGTCGGAATTGGCTTGGTAGAACCGCCCATACTCTTATGGTACGGTTCCAAGCTCTATATGTCATGAAAGGTTCCCTTTATCTTTCGTGGGGATACTGAGATACCGCAATACTTCGATACTCAGGGTGCTTGCAGCTAACTTCGCCCTCATAGGCTGCCCAATCCGCTACTACTTGACATAACTTCGATACTGTGCTATCGTGATACTATATTACTATGCTACCATGCTGTTGCGATATTTAGAGATCGTCCTTAGCAGCATGGGCATTTTCTTATGGTTCAAATCATAGCAGTCGCCAATCAAAAGGGAGGAGTTGCCAAGACCACAACGGTCATTCACCTTGGAGCAGCTATTGCGGAGCGTGGCAAGAAGGTATTGTTGGTTGATCTTGATCCGCAAGGCCACCTGGCGGAAGGGTTTGGCATCGTGTCAGACAAGCTGAAGGCAGAAATCTCTGACGTGCTGGACGGCTCCAAGAAGATTACCGAGATTATCATTCAAAATGTGCGGCCAAACCTTGACCTTGCACCCAGCAACATACGGCTGTCAGATATGGAGCTTACCCTGGTGAATCTGCGCTTTCGGGAGTACAAGCTGAAAAAGGTGCTTGAGCCGGTTTACGGTTTGTATGACTACATCCTTATTGACTGCCCACCGAACTTGGGCCTCTTGACCATCAATGCGCTCATGGCGGCCAACAAGGTGCTTATTCCCATGGCTACCGAATACTACTCGATGCTCGGCGTGTCGCTCCTCATAAAGACTGTACAGGCCATTCAGCGTGAGGCCAACCCTCACCTTTCTATTCTGGGCATCATACATACGCGCAACAAGCATACCGTTCATGCTCATGAAGTGATAGACCGGACGTTGGCGGAGTTGGGCAGCCAGGTTCATGTTTATCCCACACCTGTAAATGAAAGCACCCGCTTTACGGAAGCCACTGGCATGGGTAAGACGGTTTTCGATACAAACCCTGAACTGGCAGGAGCTAAGGCCTACCGTTCCATCGCTGAGGAAATAATAGCGGCCACGTCTCACAAGATAGACACGTCAGAAACACCACAGATATCAGTTCCAACTAAAACCTATGGCTAAATCTAAACGCACTATTACCCGCGACAGCGTCTTTCGGGACGTACGGGCTGCTGCTGACACACGAGATGAACGCGAGCTTCCAAAGCAGGGACTACCTCTTGAGGAAACACGCACCCATCAAACGGCAGTGTGGCTTGGAGATGACGACATAGAGTGGCTGGATAGTGAGTGTAGAATCATTCAACGTGGCGGGTGGCGAGGAATCACTCGTTCCGCGCTCATAAGAGCACTCGTGAGGGCAGCGAGTGAGCGCCATGTTGATCTCTCTGGGACAACTGGCGAAGTGGAGATCGCCGAGCGACTGGCTGTTGGAGATTAGATTGGGTTCACTAAGCGTCTAGGCAGCTAACGCTCATACTTTTACAATAACATGAAGCTCAAAAGATTACAAGCAGAAAATCATTTTTGAATACTCCAGAATGACGCCCAGGCTTTTTCGTCAAAATTAGACTCGTAGCCAGTCGCATTTAAGCCTAATTTATGCCAGATACGCTGACCTTGTGGATCAGTACCAACCACTTTACCAAGATCACTAAGCGTTGAAATAGAATCTCCTTGACTAATTGATGCTAAAATTACTTTCATTCCTACTTTTGTCCCAAATACTCGGGCTAGTCGAGGATCATTTTTTATTTGTTCAAATGCACTACGATTCCTATATTTAATAAGCAGATTTCTATTCTGATCAAATTGATAGATGAAACTTAAGGCTGGTCCTCCTGATATACCAAAACTACCCACTGCTTGCCATCCAGATGGAGGTTCGCCGGTTGTTTCATCATATCCCACAACTTTAAAAGAAAAATCTGTTGTTCTGCCCGTTCTTTTTAATAGTTCTGCATAATCGCTTCGGTCTTCATCAGTTACAAGAGTTAATCCAAGAGTCAATAATCCTTCAGAAGTTTTGGCGTTATCATAGGTAAATTTTCGGGTTTGGCCATTTTTATCAACAAACGTTGTCTGATAATCTTCAGGGCCTAGAGTTTCACCAGGTGGCGTAGGGGTGGGGGTGGGTGGAACGGCCATCGGAGTGGCTGTTGGTTTTGGCTGGGTTTTGAATTCGTATCTAAACGTACCAAGCTGGCTCAACAGCACATCGTAGGGCGCTTGGTTCTCTGGATGTTCTTCAAAGACGGCACGCTCAAAATATTGCACCCTATATGCTTTGCCATCCAAGTCGGACACTTCCGTAAACTCTTCACTGAGAGGGTAGCCCTGTTGCGCTAGTCCGCCATGCTCTTGCCAGTACTTGAGGAACTTCCCGCCGACTCTATAGCCTGTCTCCTTGAACAGCACAGAGCCTTCGCTGGTGTTGGTAGTCTGGTTAGGCGCGCCTTTGGGGTATTTCTGTTGATAGAGGAATACGCCTAAAAGTGAGAGCAGCACGTCATTAGATGGGGCGTTCTCAGGGTGAAGCTCGAAGACAGCACGCTCGAAGTACTGGACAGTGTACAGCTTGCCGTCGGTGTCGCTCTTCTCCTGCATCTCCGAGGAGATGGGAAAGCCCTGCTGAGCGAGACCGCCGTGCTTTTGCCAGTATTGTAGGAATCTCCCCTTGACGGTCTTGCCTGTCTCTGGGAACGTATGGCTGGAACCTTGGGCATGTGCGGTAGTGTCAAAACCACTACTGCCGCCAGTGATAGGGGCTAAACTGACGAATAGCAGAATACCTACCACAGAGCATTGAGCTAAGAGTATCCTAGAACCGTGTGTACCTGTTCTGAGGAACTGTCTGGGCATCCCTACGTCTCATTTCTACAAGATTAGGCTTCCGCACCTCAACGTCACGCATTATAGCATATGGAGCATAATTCTGAAGAGCACATTCCGCACTACAGCATCCCAATACCGCAACATCACGATACTGCGATATTACCTATCATCTTGACAGAGGGTTCTAATCGGTACTACCATTTACAGTATGTTAAGACCAGAGACCTCGAATACACCGAGGCCATTACAAACCAAACAAAGCACAAGTAGTGATAGCGGCTATAAAATAGCCGTTCGTTTTGGTGATCGGGTGCTACAAGCTGGCTTTACTTCAATCCCCAACCTTGTCCTCAACCACTATGCCGTGCTAGGTATTACGACTGCTGAGATGATGTTCGCCATACATATGTGGCAGTTCAGGTGGACCGAGCGCGACCCCTACCCTTCTCTCACTACAATTGCCGATAAGATGGACGTAAGCTGGCGGCAGGCTCATCGCTACGCAAAGAGCTTGCAGGAGAAAGGCTTTCTGAACATCAAGTCCCGCCAGGAGCCAGGGCGAGGCCAAGTGACCAGCGAGTACGACTTTGAACCACTTATTCAAGCCGTGCTCAGGCTTGATAAAGAACCAGCAGGCAATGCACGCGAACTAGACGAACCAGCCACGCAACCTACCCCCCTGACAAAGATGACAGGGGAGGGTGTGACAGATTTGACAGAGGCCCCACTGACAAGGATGTCAGACGAAGAATACACAGAACAAACATATTCACAACAAGAAGATGTTAATCATTCGAATATTCGAAAGGGTGAAAGCCAGAAAGCTGCGGCAACCCAGAATACAGCTAACATTCCCACAACCTCATATCGAGTACAAAACTCCACAGAAAGCATAAAGAGCAGGAGCGCCACTAATGAAAACAGTCGAGGTAGGAGAGAGGGCTTTTCTTCGGTGAGTGATACTATG
>JBBRVL010000144.1:0-8809 GCA_038246925.1 Chloroflexia bacterium | reverse complement strand
GGTCGGGGAAGGCCGCATCGCCATCGTTCGGATGGTCCGGCTTCCAGCCCTCGATAGTTGTAATCTTCCCCTTCTCTATCGCTAGCTTGATACCATCCCGGTAGAAATGGAACTTGATCTCACCTGTATACCCGGCAACTACCGATTCCTTTATCCTTTGTTCGAGCGCGGGTCTGACATGTCGTAAAAAAGCAGGCACATCGGGTACACGAACGAAAAAGGCGTACGGCTTGTACACGGTGGGCAGAGATCGGCCCAGAGCATCATACACCGGGTGCTCAACCCCCAGGTGAAAGTTGAAGTGGTCACGCTCTTTATTTGTGCGCTTGCCGATCTCATCTCCCCTCGCCCATAGGAAGCGGAGCACGCTTGGGGTCACAGCGGTCCAGGGTATGTCTGCTTTTACTTCATAGAATGTGGCCGAAACAGCCGTACCCCAGAGTCTGCGGCCATAGGCAAGCAACCCGACAGCTTCACCCTGAGGTGTCTGGATTACGTTCCAATTCTGCGCGGTAAAGTTCTTCTCCGAAGGCTCGTGCAGATAGTAGTGCCAGGTCTCTTCGGGATTTACACAGGCTAAAAGCGAGCGTTTTGTAGCCTGCTCATACATCTCGGCCATGAATTGTATGTCGGCGTCTTCGGCTGGCCGCAGAGTGTACGGTTCTTCCTCGCCTTCCTTCAGTTTAGAAAGAGCTGGTCCATAGCCGCTGCGCCCGCCGCCAAGCGATAGGCCCATCTCATAGCCGAACTGGCGGTAGTACCAGGGGATGCCTGTAATTACCTGCACTAACTCCCCACGCTCCGCGCTCCAGGCGTGAACCACATCGAACTGGGCACGTACCAGGCCACGCCGCCGGTATTCAGGAGCAGTACCGACCGCCTCTGGCCGCCCCACGCCGAACTCGATGCCTGCGTAGGTCCATTTCTGGGAGATCAAATTCATCGACGATACGATCTCACCCGTTGCAATCTGCTCCACTACGAGAAAATCACATGCGCTCGTCGTGGGATGCTCGCCACTCATAAGGTCGCGGGTCCACGCGCCCACACCTTCGTCCCGTTCTTCTTCGCTGCCGGGGTGTCTGTGCACAACGGAATTGAACGCTGCCACTGTCTCAGTATCCTCTATTCCGGCCTGGCGCAGCGCCAACCCATCCCCTAGGTCACGGATCAACTCTTTCTCCTTGACTGCTTGTTTTGCCATCGAACCTCCTCGATCACACAATATAGACGAGAGGCATTATACCGCAGGCAACCAGATATACCGCCCGACCTCCGACTTATTTCCGCATCGGGCGGTAGAGGTATCAGTGTGGGGATAAGGGTATGGTGCGCACTACCTAACAGCGACTGGTGCGACGAACTTGAACTGGCTCACGGCACCGTGACAAGGCGAGACCGTGCCCACCACCGCGCGCTTACCCCAGACATCAGGGCGACCCGCAAGCGTAAGCAGGCTATCACGGGCCGTGGTGTAGTCTCTCAAATGGAGTACATCGACGCCAGGCACCCGAAATCGGGGCTTTAGCACTACAGATGTGGCGAAGAGGTCCGGGTGCGCCTTCGCGTAATCATTGACGGTATCTTCGAGGTCCCAGAAGCGCACGTCACGGGTCATCGGGCAGATATGGGGAGCGCGGCAATTGGTGGGGCAAATCCAGTCAGCGGCGCTGATGTAGCGCGCGCCGCTCTCCGCAAGGTGTTCATAGGGCAGGCCGCCGAACTCGTGCGCTACAGGCTCAACTTCAAGCGCGTCTTCCCCGCGCCGCTGCCGGAGGCTCCAGACCAGCCACTCAAACGCGAGATGAGGCGCTACGGGGGCAGGCACGACCTGCGTATCAGGCGGCAGCAGGTCCCAGTTCGCCTTCATATAGTCGAGCCAGTCGCTCTGGATGTATGTCAAGTGAGGGTTCTCGGCCACTTCAGGCGCATCGAAAGCAGGAGGGCGCTCGTTGCGGTCAACCATGATGATGCGCGCCTCCGAGGAGATGCGCCCCCGTGCACGTCCCTTCTCGATATGCCGCACGTGGTGCCTGCCGAAGCAGCCGCCGCCGAATACGATGAATAGCTCTTCCCTAACTGTGTCCATAGGTTAATCGTACCACAAATAATCAGGCGCAAGGAGAGGCTTGCCCAAAATGGTAATGTGGCTTATAATCCATAGTATAATCCACATAGGAGGACGCAACTGAAAACTATTCAGATGACAATTGATGGGCCTTTGCTCGAAGAGGTGGATCGCTTGATTGCCATGCTCGACACCAGCCGGTCGGCTTTCATTCGGGATGCTTTGCAGGCTGCGATCCGCAAGTATACGATTGCTGCATTAGAGAAGCAAGACGCACGAGGCTATGCGCTCTACCCGATGGAACTTGATGAAGTGGGCATGTGGCTCACCGAACAGGTATGGCCCGAAGAATGAACCAGGGTGATGTATATTGGTTTACCTTCCGTGCGCCGGATAAACGCCGCCCGGTGCTGATCCTGACTCGTGATTCGGCAATCACTTATCTGACGAGCGTCACCGTTGCGCCAATCACATCTACTATTAGAGGCACCCCTTCAGAAATAATCCTGACTTCTGCTGATGGATTATTCGATGATTGTGCCGTCAACTTCTATAACATCCAGAGTATATCCAAAGCTAGCCTGGGGTCCTTCATCGCCCATCTGTCCCCCGCCAGGATGCGTGATGCACGAGCAGCGATAGAGTTCGCATTAGGGTTAGATACGCTCACGTAAAGGGTCGTCCCTCTCGAAGTTATTGATTATAACGATATGGGTGGTGTCATGACGCGCGTCATGACACCTCCATCTGATTTCTCCGCTCCCTTTGCGTTTCGCGGTGAACTAAGAATCTAACCTCGACGATATGCCTGCACCCAGCCGAGGAGCAAGCCCGGACAGGCAGTCTTGTTGCCGTCCTTGTGCAGTTCGCCGTGGCCCCAGACATCCTTGCGGCCCGCCGGTATTTCCGGCCTGTGGAAGCAGAGCCAGTCCAGCAAAGCTTCAAGACCCGCCATCTGCTCGATGGTCGGCTTCTGGCCGGAGCCGAGGTCGCAGCAGATAGCGAGCGCCGTGTGGTTAGCGTCTCTCGCGTGCCAGGTGACAAGCTCCTCCGGCTGGGTACGCCACACTTTGCCGTCGGTTGAAACGCGATAATGGTACATCAGCCCGAACCCGCGCACCACAGGCTTCCCTTCGTTCCAGTCCTTATTGATGTGATAGGTCGCCTGCTCGATGTACCTCTGCACCGGATCATACGCGATCTCACCGCACTCCCTGGCCGGAGGCACCTTCACAGCGTCGTAATGCACTACAATCTTGTCGATTTTCCCCAGAGGACGCACCTGCCAAAAAGGGTGTTTCGGCTTGCGCGGCAACTGCTCTATGATCTCCTTAATCTCTACCATGCTCTTTCCTTTCTGCCTTGCGCTTACTCTCCTCGGCCCCTATGAAAACGATACTGGCTGTACGTACCGACGGACGCCAATCCCAGTAATAGCCCAGCAACCACGAACCGTGCGAACGGCGTGACGCCCGGCCATGCCTCCACCGCCTCCGCCAATCCGGCGACGGCCAACCCTATCAACAGCGCAGATAGTCCGGCCCACCGCTCAGGAAGCCCCAACGCCTTTAGCCCTTGCACAATCACCGGCACCAGCACCACTGCTGGAATACCCAATAAAGTGATCCCGTTCAGAAAGTTCTCCATTCTCATTACCTTTCAATTTGAATCACCGAGGTCACAGAGAACACAAAGTACACGGAGAAATGAATGTAAAACTTTGTGCGCTCTGTGTTCTCTGTGACCTCGGTGATTCACTATCTTAGATTCGCACGCCTTCCAGCCGGGCGAGCGCGATGTTGCGGAAGAGGGCCAGGCCGCAGTACCACTTGATGCGGGTGCGCCAGGCGTCTTTCGTCTCCAACGCGCCGAGGGGCTGCACCTGGATGCCGCCGTTGTCGAGGCCGCACAGCCCGGTCTGGAAGCCGAACTGCACCGCGTAGATAGACGAGCAATCGGTGCTCGTGCCCTTCGTTTCGGCGTCCGAGATGAAATCGTCCACCTCCACCGGAATGCCATCATAAGAGAGCACCCTGCGCCCGAATGCATCCGTGCTTGTTTCCAATACGCTGCCCGATGCCCTACGCAGACTCGACAGCTTGCGCCGTGTCCTCTTCGACATAAAGAGCGCATGCGGCGACCCGGGCTTGATCATATCGACCAGTTCATCCAGGTGGTCGAGGGCGAGCACCGCGCCGTTCGCCCCCTTCGACATGGTGCGCGTACCCGCCGACAGCTTCTTCACACCATCGAACTTGAGCGCGTCGACCGCCGAATCGCCGTTGAAGAAGGTATCGCTGAAGGTATGAGCCAGCGCCTTAGCCTTGGCGGACACTACCAGCGCCCGCAGGTCGTTCGGATCGGCATACGTCTGCTGTAGGAATGCATCTACATCCGCGTCTCCGCCGAGGATTGCCAGCTTGGCGTTCTTCTCGACCACAGCCATCGCGCTCTCGTCCCACGTGTCGCCCACTCCGTAGAACTGAACATCGCCCAGGCTCTCTTCCTGGTTGTACCTTAAGCTGTTCCCCACCACCTGCACAAATGGCAGATAACGCAGCACCGCCGATTCCTCGATAACCGTCTCAACCACTCCACGCACCAGCATATCCTGGCTGAGCCGTGAAGCATCCTGTAATGTCAATGGCATTGTTCTTTTCTCCTTTTCATAAGCTATCAGCTATCAGCTATCAGCTTTCGTAATTCGTAATTACTTCCCTCTAAGCCCAAGAGCTATTTTAGCTTCCGGCTTTAGATATTCGGCCCCGGCTGCCGAACCTGACCTTGCGGGATTGCCTGCGGGCACATTGCGCTCGATCTGCTCGGCCACTCGGCGGCTGATCTCCTCGTATGCCCTGCGCGCCCCTTCGACCGATGCATCTATCTCCTCCAGGGTGCCGCCACGCACCATCTCGGCCACCCGGCCCGGCCCCGACGCCACAAGCTCCCGGTAGCGCGTAACCGCCATTGAAGCCAACGCCTCTGCCGCCGCAACCCTGCTTTCAACCTCATCACCTCCTGCCGCTTGCTCATCTTCCATCGTCTCACCTCCTTTCCCTTCATGACCAGATCAGACCTCTGTTACTTCGGCGAACTCCACCCGCGCCGTCCAGCCGCCATCCGGGTGGGCATCGTCGTTCGGCTCGATTAGCTGCTCACGATAGCCCGTCATCTTGACTGTGTAGACCGCGCCATCAACATCCTTCAGTTCCAGCGCGGGCAGTGGCATATAGGCCAGTAAATCTGCCCGTATCTGAGATGCATCGCGCCCATCCTCTGGCGGCCTGCCACCCAGACCTGCCAGGCCATTGAGCATCGCAACGTCGAACCGCCACTGCCATACGCCCCAGGTGCCAGCCGTCGGGTCGTTTGGTGCGCTCGAACTGAGCAGCCAGGGTCGCCACCTCATCTGCGGCCTCACCTCCAACCCCGCCACGCCAGCCAGCCCTTTCCAGGCCAGCGGAAACCCAACCCACTCCCCGTCCGACACGCTCGCGTGCCTCAGATAGATGTCGTATTCGTCCATATCTCCTCCTTGCGAGTTGTTGGTTGTTGGTTGTTAGTTGTTAGTTAGTGAAGGCTGTTTGATCTGAGACTAACAACTAACAACTCGCAACTAACAACTAACCTCAAGCATACGGCTCCGCGCTGCCCTCTTCCTCGCGTCTATCTCTCGCTCTAGCTGCTCTGAATAACGGGCGGTCTGGCTGCCCGACCTCATGGGGCGGCCCCGCTTCTGGTCTTGCCCATCCAGCCATGCCCAGGCCTCTATTGCCGCCCACAGCACCAGCAGACCCTCGTCGCCCTCCGGCCCATTCCAGCTTTCCACCGGGTCAAGCCTATCCCACGGCAATAGCACCCTTAGAATTAGCTTCCCGGTGCCTGCTTCATCGCCTCGCGCCGGATTGCCCAGGTAGACCTGGGGTCCCCACTCGCTCCAACTCTGCCGGGTGCCACTTGAGCCGACACCACCCGACGACCATCCCGCCTCCTGAGGCAACACCCTGCCTGGCGGACACTCCACCTGCGTGATCCCTATCACACCCGGCGGCGCTTCAAAAGTGCGCTGCCCCACCGCCACGTCGCGGTAAGCTGTCCCCTGCATCGGCCACAACCTGCTGTACCACCCCACCGACTCCACCAGCAGTTCGTCCAGGTGCGTGTCACTCCACATCATCACCGCCCCCGTATCGCCAAGCTCCTCCCGAAGCCGCGCCCTGAGTTGCGTCCTGTTGCTCATGCTTCACCTCCTTCGGTGTCAGCGTGAAACGTGAAACGTGAAACGTGATTACCGACGACCGCCCACCAACCACCAACCACCACCCACCCTTCCCGTTTCACGTTTCACGTTTCACGTTTCTAACCCCTCATCACTCATCGCTCGTTCTTCCATAACCCTCGCCCATTCCGCCTCCGAGTCCCCTTCACCCAGAGTGTCCATCGCCCGGCGGCGCGAATGGATGCCTGCTGCAACCAGCGCGGTCTCCTGCTTCACCGTCTCAGAGCGGTCGGAGGGGAGAATGGGCGGCCAGATCACGCCCAACCTGTACCCTGCCACCGGGTCGAGCACTTTTGCCGCGAGTTTGTCGCCTTTTAGCGCGTGCAGCCTCAACACAAGCCTGCTTCGCTCTTCGAGGGCAACTGTCCAAATAGCCCGCTTCCTGGCGACCTTTTGGAGCATCGGTTGTAGCTCTATCTCAAGGGCCACGCCCGATTTCGCCGTGCCGCCTCCGTCCCCAAACGCGGTCCTCGGCATCTCAGCCATATCGTGCATCGCCCTGTAGAGCAGGTTGATATATTCGATATGGAGGCCCACCCCGCCGCCCGACAGCAAATCGAGCAGGTATGCCTTCGCGTCCTTCGGCAGCTCCCACAACCGCCCCGGCCCTACCTTGATGCCGGTCGAGTCGGTCACGTTCTCCAACACCGCGATGGGATTGCCCGACACCTCAAGAATGTGGGACAAAATCGACAGTCGTGAGTTCAGGTCGCGGTTCGCCTCGATCACATCCACAAGGTCGCTCTGGCCCCACGGTTCTTTCGGCACCCGCAGGTTCGGGAAGACCACGTAGGGGATCACGCCATAGGGGTTTGCCACCCGCTGCTCCAACACTCCGTCGCGCCAAACCTCAAGTGTCTCTGCGGTCCATTCTTCAGTGACCAGGGACCGGGGATCAGGGACCGGGTACGAGCCACTGACCCCTGATCCCAGACCCCCAACCCCTACCGAATAGACCTGCCTCACCTTCAGCAGCCGCCGGTAATCATCCGCCTGCCGCACGCAAAAGAGGCCTGCCGGATCGACCGCCGCCACCGAGGGCGCGCCCGCTTGACCGTCCCACGTCACCTTGAACGCCCCATCGCCCAGCACCGCGCTGTCCACCGCCGTATCGAGGTCGACCAGCGCCAGCGAGTTTCTTTCATAGCACGCCTGCAACAGTCCCTCGACGTGCTGGGCTATTTGCCGCCCTTCTTCGCCCGCACCTTCAGACGGCGTCACCGCAAAGCTGACCCCTTTGCCCATCAGATACGACGCAGCCTTGTTCACGAACACCCTGGCATAGTTGAACGTGAGCCTCTTCTCGTTAGGCGCAGGCAGCCCCTCCCACTGAACGCCATTATAGAAATCGAGGTATCGCCTGTAACCCGCCAACCTCACCCCATCCTCCTGTGTCAATTGGGCTAACCCAACCCTCCCCGGCTGCAACCCGGTAGAAGTTGCCGCCGCGATATTCTTGGACATAAGCTCTTCTCCTTTTCAGAAAATATGTTCTACTATTTAATGCCCACTTCTCCCCGATTTTGAGACACAAAAATGGCCGGAAATGGGACGAACTTTTCCACAATCCGGCCTTTGGTGAACCAGTTGGCTCTATGCTATGCTATAATCCAACGGTTCAACCACTGTGAAATATGAAACTTACGCAACCTCCGAGTAGCCCAGCAGGAGAGATAATAAGGGTAGGGAAAGGGCCAGCCTCCTATTCGGCCTTTGCACCTCACTCTTTGCCGCCTGATTTACCTCTGGATTTGGAGCTTTCTCGTACACTGTCCAGAGCCGATCAAGTGCTTGGTGAGCTGGCAGGGCTGGCACGCACGATGCCCAACCCTCAACTCTTCATCCAGCCCTTTATTCGCCGCGAGGCGTGGCTTTCCTCTCGCATCGAAGGCACTCAGGCCGATATCACCGACCTTTATACCTATGAGGCCGCGCAGCTTTCACTCCCCGGTGTATCATCAGTTCCTCCCGGTTCCGACGTGCGTGAGTTGTCCAACTACGTTCACGCGCTCGAATACGGGATTGAGAGGCTTGAAACACTACCCGTGAGCAGACGGCTAATATGCGAATTGCACGGTCGGCTCATGGCGGAGGTGCGTGGCGGGAGAGCATATCCAGGTCAGTTCCGCCATACGCAGAACTGGATCGGGGGATCATCCATAAACAATGCGACGTTCGTCCCGCCACCCGTGCCACAGATGAATGATGCGCTTGATGCCTTCGAGAAATATCTGCATCTGCCGCACGACTATCCACCTCTCATCCGGCTAGCATTGATGCATTACCAGTTCGAAGCTATCCACCCATTCGTTGATGGGAACGGGCGCACCGGACGCCTATTGATATCATTGCTGCTCGTACATTGGAAGCTCCTGCCAGAGCCATTGCTTTATCTCAGCGCATTCTTTGACAAGAGACGGCAAGACTATTATGACCTGCTCCTCGCGGTCAGTGAGCGCGGG
>JBBRVL010000143.1:0-8855 GCA_038246925.1 Chloroflexia bacterium | reverse complement strand
TGGTCTGCTGGTGGGGCGGTGGGGCGGGGGGGGGTGTGGTGGGCGGGGTGTGGGTGGGGGGACAGGGGCCGCGCCCCACAAACACCCCCCCCCCCCGCCCCCCCCCCTACTCTACATCTATAGGTTTTGTTAGGCATTCTTAGCCTTCCTTGGTAGCAACTTCTACCTGAAGTCGGGACAGTTCTCCTGCTCCGAGCTTATCTCCCTCCGGGAATTGGGAGGGGTGAAATCGTAAGATGTAGGGGCGGCCTATGTGTCCGCCCTGTTCGTTAGCCGTGAAGATCGTGGTGGGGAAACAAGGCGGACACATAGCCCCGCGCGCTCACGCCCTTACACTATTGCATCTTCTCTTTTCCAACTCTAGGGAATTTTCCACATTGACAAATCGACCTTCTTAAGGTAAAATTGGTGTGTAGAGTAGAACATATGAGCGATAGACGGCGCGCTCTTCTGCTGCCCGGCTCCGCGTTCTATTTGCTCATTTGATGATATTGCGGCGCGAGTTTTTGGTTTCTATTCAGCACTAAGGCTTAAGAGGAGATGCGAGATGTCAGACAAGGAAAAAGCCCTCGAAAATGCGATGGCTCAGATAGACCGCCAGTTCGGCAAGGGGTCTATCATGAAGATGACCGATTATGGCAATAAGATGCAAGTCGAGTCTATACCGACAGGCTCCATTGGCCTGGACATGGCGCTAGGCGGCGGTGGAGTTCCGCGAGGCCGGGTGTGCGAGATTTATGGACCAGAGTCGTCGGGTAAGACCACTCTAAGCTATCATATCATGGCGGAGGCCCAAAAGAGTGGTGGCGTGGCAGCTTACATTGATGCCGAGCATGCATTCGACCCCGAATACGCGGGCCGCTGCGGCCTCAACCTCGATAACCTCCTCATCTCCCAGCCTGATAACGGCGAGCAGGCTCTTGAGATTGCCGAAACTCTTGTCCGTTCTGGTGCGGTTGACGTGATAGTTGTCGACTCTGTTGCCGCCCTCGTGCCCCGTGCTGAGATCGAAGGGGAAATGGGTGACAGCCACGTGGGTCTGATGGCCCGTCTGATGTCGCAGGCGTTGCGTAAGCTCGTCGGCGCTGTAAGCAAGAGCCACTGTTGCCTCATCTTCATCAACCAGATTCGCCTCAAGATTGGCGTTATGTTCGGCAACCCTGAGACCACGACGGGTGGTCAGGCGCTGAAGTTTTACGCTTCGGTGCGCATGGAAATCAGGCGCGTCGAATCTATCAAGCAGGGCACCGACGTAAGCGGTAATCGGGTGCGTGTCAAGGTTGTGAAGAACAAGGTTGCGCCGCCTTTCCGAACGGCTGAGTTTGACATAATGTTCAACGAGGGCATCAGCCGCGTTGGCTCAATCGTTGACCTCGGTACTGAGCTAAACGTGCTGCGCAAGAGCGGCGCTTTCTACTCATATGGCGATCAGCGCCTCGGCCAGGGCCGTGAGAACGTGAAAGAGTTCCTGAAGGCGAACCCGCTGGTTGCGGACGAGATCGAATCGCAGATCCGCTCGGTCATGGTCGGCACGTCGGCCCCCATCGTTATCGGTGCGACCACCCCTGCCTCGCTGAATGGCAAGGGCGGGACTGCCGTAGCGGACGAGGAAGAAGAAGAGGGCGAATTCTAAAGCCCAATTTGGTAGCAGGGGCGAGCATTGCTCGCCCTTTTTTGCTTTAGGAGATTCTATTGCACGACGTAATCACTGCGCTTAATGCCGATCCACACGACCCGAACAAGGTGCATGTCTTCGTTGATGGCAAGCACAGGGTCGCGGTGTCACTGGATGTTGCCGCCGCCGAAAGATTAACCGTCGGCCAACCCTGCACGCCAGAGAGGTTGCAAGGGCTGCATGCCGCCCAGGAGATGAACGACATTTTCGAGAAGGCGCTCAATTTTCTATCTTACAGGCCGAGGTCGGAGCGAGAAGTAGAACAGAGGCTACGTAAGAAAAGCTATACCCCTGAGCAGATCGAAGCAGTAATGCTCCGGCTGCGCAAGCGTGGCTATGTCGATGACCGTGAGTTTGCTCGCTTCTGGGTGACGAACCGGATGTCTTTCTCACCAAGAGGCCCACGGCTGTTGCGTAGTGAACTGCGGCAGAAGGGCGTTTCTCAAGACATCGTGGATGAGATACTGGCCGAAAGCGCCGAAACACAAGTAGAGCTTCGGGCGCAAGCTGAACAGATTGCAGCCGATAACGATGAAGTACCAGATGAAGAGCCTGTGTTGGGCACCGATTTGGCGAACGCTATCACCCTTGCCCGCAAGAGGGTACGCCTCCTCTCCAATCTCGACCCGCAAACTGCACGCCGAAGGCTCTCCAACTTCCTGACGCGGCGCGGGTATGACTATTCCATCATTGATGCGGTTATTCGTAAGGTACTGGTGCCTGAGGAGGTTGATTACGACGAATAAGGCTCATCCAGCTATGTCATATACTTGAGAAACTTGGCGAGTACTTGGCGCTCTTGGCGTCTTGGCGGTTCCGTAGCGAACTATCTGTTGACTTGCATAGCCCGTGGTGCTATAATGCCCATCGTGTTGCGGGAGAGACTCCCAGGAGCGCCGAAGGGGAAAGGGTGTACCGAAACTCTCAGGCACAAGAGACCGTGACATGCATAAAACCTCTGGAGAGTTCCCACGGGACGCCGACGGAGCAAGGCAGTGATGCCAATCTCGCAGGTAGATGGACAGAGGAAGCCTGGCTTCCTACTGTCTATTTTAATTTGTATGTCCGGTGAGTGAACGCGAGACCGGGCGTTTCACATAAAACCTCTAGTCTTATCGAGGAGGCTGCATTGGAAGCTGAAGCTATCAAAGCTGACGTAATGCAAAAAAAGTCGGACGAGGACCACCGTGCCGGCCCTACTGCTGTCGAGGAACCGGCAAGGACGCCCTTGTATGAAGAGCACGTCAACCTCGGCGCTCGGATGGTGGAGTTCGGCGGTTGGATGATGCCTGTCCAATATGGCAAGGGGATCATAGAGGAGCACAAGAACGTCCGCGCCAATGTGGGCATCTTCGACACCTGCCACATGGGCGAGTTCATACTGACAGGTTCCGATGCCCCCAGGCTCGCCAACACCTATACTACGAACAACGTGGCAGCGCTCGGCACGACCCAGGCCCAGTATTCATACATTTGCAACGAAGAGGGGGGTGTTGATGATGACTGCATCGTCTACCAGTTCCCGGACCACAATTATATAGTGGTGAATGCTGCTCCGCTCAAGTCAGATTATGCGTTATTGGAAGGCCTGGCTGCGAAACACAGTATGGATGTCAACCTGAAGAACGACTCTGATGCTACGGGTAAACTCGACGTGCAGGGTCCACGAGCTGCGGCGCTGTTGCAAAAGTTCACTGACGCAGACCTGTCGACGCTGAAGTTCTTCTGGGCAACAACCGCCACCGTCACAGGCGTCCCCTGCCGCATATCACGGACCGGCTATACAGGGGAGGACGGTTTTGAGCTATTCTTTCCTGTTGGCGAAACGGTCAAGCTCTGGCGGCTGTTCGTGGAGAACGGCGCGGAGCCGAGTGGCCTCGGAGCGCGTGATACGCTCAGGCTTGAGGCAAGTCTTCCTCTATCCGGCAGCGATGTTGCCCCGTCATATAACCGCAATCCCGTCTGGGCAGGCTTCGGGCGATTCGTCAAACTCGACAAGGGTGTTGATTTTGTGGGGCGTGAGGCTTTGCAGAGAGCAGCCGATGATCCGGGTGGCGAGCGTTTGATAAATTTCTATATAACAGAGCGTGGAGTGCCGCGCTCTCATTATCCAATCATGAAAGATGGCGAGCAGGTAGGCGAAGTGACCAGCGGCTCATATGGCCCCTCACTCGATAAGTATATCGGCATGGGTTGGGTGCGGGCGGGTCTACACCAACCTGACACTGAGCTGGAAGTTATGATCCGAGAAAAGCCGGTGGGTATAAAAGTGCTGCCCAGGCCAATGTATAAGAAGCCCAAGATAGGAGCGTAGTGAGGAAGCCGTCAATCGCATGGGATACCTGGCGATTGCCACGCGATATGCAATCTTAGAGGAGGAGAATCATGGACAATCCGCGAGATTATAAGTACACGAAGGAGCACGAGTGGGCGAAGCTGGACGGCGACACGGTGACGATGGGTGTCACTAATTATGCTGCTACCCAGCTTGGAGATATGGTCTATGTAGACATGCCGGCGGTTGGCACGAAGGTTTCGCAGGGTGACGCCATTGGAGCGCTCGAAAGCGTCAAAGCGGCGGCAGACTTCTACAGTCCCCTCAGCGGCGAGGTGCTGGAGCGCAACGAACGGCTGCTCGACGAGCCAGGCGCCATCAACTCTGACCCGTTCACTGACGGTTGGTTTGTCAAGATTACCCCATCTAACATCAGCGAACTGGATGCGTTGATGAGCGCGGAAGAGTATGACGAATTCGAGAAGTCGCAGGGTTAGCTCGCGTCACACCTAGAAACGGAGACAACAGATGGTATACACGCCGAACACCGAAGCGCAGCGGCAAGAGATGATCGACGCGATGGGCCTGAAGACGCTCGAAGACCTTTATCGTGAGGTTCCGGCTTCAGTGCGCGACCCTAAAATCGATTTGCCCGCCCCTTTGTCTGAGCCGGAGCTCCTAGGGGAGATGCGTCGTCTATCTGAGTTGAACGCTGACGCCGCCCACTACGCGACCTTCCTGGGGGCGGGAGCTTACAACCACTTCTCACCAAGCGTGGTTTACAGGATCATGTCACGCTCCGAGTTCCTTACTGCATATACGCCCTACCAGCCCGAGTTGAGCCAGGGAACGCTCCAGCAGATATACGAGTTCCAGACGCTCGTCTGCCAGCTTACGGGCATGGACGTGGCGAACGCCTCCATGTATGATGCCGCCTCGGCTCTGGGTGAAGCTGCCGTAATGGCCTCGACCATTACCCGCCGGAAGTCGGTCATAGTCTCACCAAAGACGCACCCCGAGCACAAGGCCGTGCTGCGGACATACGCTTCCAATCATGGGATTGAAGTCATAGAGCGCGATGCCAACATCCAGCAGGCGTCAGACCTCGGGGAAGATGTCGCCTGCGTCATCGTGCAGCAGCCAAATTACCTGGGCGAAATCCGCGATCTCACAGGCCTTGCCGACACGGTACACGAGGCGGGTGCGATGCTAATCATCGTGTTCGACCCAATATCGCTGGGAATGTTGAAAAGCCCTGGCGAGCTAGACGCGGATATTGCTATCGGCGAAGGGCAGAGCCTGGGCGTACCGCTACAGTTTGGTGGGCCTTACCTGGGGTTGCTTGCGACAAAGGATAAATATGTTCGCCAGATGCCGGGACGCCTCGCGGGTATGACCAAAGACACCGAGGGCAGACGTGGGTTCGTCCTGACGTTGCAGACGAGGGAGCAGCACATCCGCCGGGAGAAAGCAACATCCAATATCTGTACGAACGAGGGGCTGATGGCGGTGGCCGCAACCGCCTACATGAGCCTCATGGGGCCGCAAGGACTGAAGCGGATTGCCGATATTTGCTACCAGCGCAGCCACTACCTCGCAAAGCGTATAGCTGCACTGCCGGGATACGAGATAATCAGCCGCGAGCCTTTCTTCAAGGAGTTCGCAGTCAAGGCACCGCTTCCTCCTGCCGAGCTTAACCGCAGGCTTATGGAATACAAGATCGTGGGCGGGCTTGACATCAGCAAGACGCCAGAGGCAGATAATACCGATAACGCCTGGCTCTTGTGTGTTACCGAGCTAAATAGTAAAGAGCAGCTTGATCGTCTTGTCTCGGCCCTCAAAGAGATCAGCTCATAAAGATTCGATATATGCACGCGACGATGAAACGAGGAACCAAATGAGTATAGAACCGCTTATTTTTGACCTTAGCAGCCCTGGCCGCATAGGCTTCTCGTTGCCCCAGGTAGATATGGACGAGGCCCCGCCGCTTGATGCGAAGTACTTGCGCGAAGAGCTGGACATGCCGGAGGTGTCAGAGATCGACGTCATGCGTCATTTCGTGCGTCTCAGCCAGAAAAACTATTCAATCGATACAGGCTTCTATCCGCTCGGTTCCTGTACGATGAAGTACAACCCCAAGCTGCACGAGGACGTGGCGATCATGCCCGGCTGGGCGCATATACACCCATACTTGCCAGAAGAGTGCGCCCAGGGTGCGCTCCAGGTCCAGTGTGAGCTTCAGGATATGCTTGGTCAGATCTCGGGCATGGACTCAGTGAGTCTCCAACCTGCGGCGGGCGCGCACGGCGAGTTCACGGGCATCTTGATGATACGCGCATACCACCGCTCGCGCGGCGATGCTGATAGAGATATTATCCTCGTGCCCGACTCTGCGCACGGCACCAACCCCGCGACCGCCGCCGCCGCCGGTTTCAAAATGATCAGTCTAAAGTCGAGCAAGGAAGGCAGTGTTGACCTGGATGCATTGAAAGGCGCATTGAGTGAGCGCATCGCCGGTATGATGCTCACGGTGCCAAGCACACTGGGCCTTTTCGAGCCGGATATACTAAAAATAAGTAAGATGGTGCATGACGCAGGCGGCCTGATGTACGGTGATGGCGCCAATCTGAATGCGCTCGTGGGGCACATACGCCCCGGCGACCTCGGATTCGATGTGATGCACATAAACCTGCACAAGACCTTCACGACGCCTCATGGTGGCGGCGGACCTGGTAGCGGTCCTGTGGCATGTAAAGCAATCCTGGCCCCTTTCCTGCCGAGTCCAACCGTCGAGAAGAGAGACGACAAGTTCGCCTTCACGTATTCTGACAAGAGCATTGGACGTGTAAAGAACTTTTGGGGCAACTTCGGGATGCACGTGAGGGCGTACACTTATATTCGCCACCTCGGCCTTCCCGGTCTCCAGCGTGTGAGCGAGGATGCCATCATCAACGCTAACTACATTCGCGCTAACCTGTCTGGTACATACCACCTGCCTTACGACCGCATCTGCATGCACGAAGTCGTCCTGTCGGGCAAGAATATCAAGCAGGAGACGGGAATCCGAACGCTGGATATAGCCAAGCGGCTTATTGATTACGGAATGCACCCACCGACCGTATACTTCCCCCTGATCGTGGAAGAAGCCCTGATGATCGAGCCGACTGAAACTGAGTCGAAGGAAACTCTCGACGCTTTCATCCACGCAATGAAAGAAATAGCACGCGAAGCGCGAGAAGACCCCGATATGGTTCACTCCGCGCCACACACGACAGAGTTGAGCAGGCTGGACGAAGTAACCGCCGCCAGAGAGCCGAACTTGCGGTGGCGCAGGCCTGGGGACAAATCTGACGAGGAAATAACCAGAGCGAAGGCCAGCTAAACGCCCAAGCAATTGCGTACAAATAAGAGGCACTGTGTCGTCGCAGTGCCTCTTATTTATAGCTGGAATGTCAAAGGGATGGCGTCATGGAGGTCATTTGAGCGCAAACGGACGAGTAGATACACCTAAGGGCCGCACCCTCACCCGCCGCGAATTCCTCAATGTGACGGCGCGTTGGTCGATAGGCACTGCGGCGACAGGGATAGGCGGTATTGCCTATATGCGGGGTATCGAGCCTAACCTGGTAGAGCTAAAATCAGTCCCCTTGGCGCTGCCCCGCCTATCGCCCCAATTTAGCGGCTATAAGATCGTCCAGATAAGCGACATCCATATGGGCGACTGGATGACGCGCCCTCACCTTGAAGACCTTGTTAGTCTCGCTAACAACCAACAGCCTGACCTCATCGTGCTCACGGGCGATGTAGCCTCCGACACGCTTTCGAGTGAGCTGGTGGCGGCCCTCAAAGGCTTGCGTGCGAAAGATGCTATTGTTGGTGTACTCGGAAACCACGACCATTGGAGCAACGCAGGAGCCGCACGAGAAGCTATGCAGGCGAGCGGCATCACTGACCTGAGCAATGATCTATATACTCTTGAACGAACTAATGCTCTGCTACACATAGCTGGGGTCGATGATATCTGGGAACGCAAGCAGCGCCTTGACCTTGTGCTGGACAAGCTACCCGGCGAGGGAGCGGCCATCCTGCTCGCGCATGAGCCTGACTTCGCTGACACGAGTGCCGCCACGGGCCGCTTCGACCTGCAAATCTCAGGGCATTCACACGGCGGGCAGGTAATAATCCCTTTCCTGGGAGCGCCGCGTCTGCCATATCTAGGCGTCAAATATTATCTCGGTTTGTATGAGGTGGGCAACATGCTGCAATACACAAACCGTGGGGTTGGTATGATATACCCCTATGTGCGCTTCAATTGCCGTCCCGAGATAACGGTGTTTACCCTTGACGTACCCGGCGCCGTTTGACTTTGACGCTCAGAGCCTAACTACAGACAGGCGTCACCTGATTGCCTTACCGTGCTGCATCTTATAGGCGTAAACCCAATATTCTCACGGGCCTACAGTACATGTCAATAATGGTAACGACACGCCAAAATGCGAATCTTATCTTCGAGTACCTGATAGACCAGACGATGCTCGTCATTGATGCGCCGTGACCAGCAACCGGCTAACTGGTGCTTCAGCGGTTCTGGCTTGCCGATGCCGGCAAAGGGATCGCGCTGCACCGCCTGGATCAGTCTTACGATGCGCTGAGCCATCTTGCGGTCTTTCTCGATCCACCAGGCGAGGTCTTCAAACCCCGCCTGGTCAAATTCCAAGCGTCTCAAGGGCTTCTTTGAAGGGGACGCCATCTCGACGCTGCGTAGCTTCCAAGAGGCGTCGCTTCATGACTTCACTATCGAGCAGATAGGCTGTTTCGCGCTCAGATAGGATCTCACGCCACAGTTCAATCGGCACGATGACGCCCTGCACATTGCCCTTTTCGTCCGAAATGTATTGTACTTCG
>JBBRVL010000142.1:0-8856 GCA_038246925.1 Chloroflexia bacterium | reverse complement strand
TAAGAGAGCAGATACAATACCGTAGGGGCGGACCCCGGTGGCCGGCCGTGCCGGGGATGCGCCCGAACACGGCGGACACACCGGTCCGCCCCGACCGCGGCGTTGTTATGCACACCCGAAGGGCATGCCAGGTGGCAGAAACCCCACCCTCTGATATGATAGGGGCACTTTAGGTCCTTACAGGTCCTGGGGTTCGTACTTTACCGTTGTATGGGAGAAGTCGTTCGCTCGTGCCTCAAGAACCTGAAGACGTACACATACGGGCAGCTTATAGCCCGGCGTACATATATCTGTCTCAACCTAGTGAACAAGGCACTGGAGAACCATATGCCCAACACTGACGAGATCGAGAATTTTCTCAGCGTCCTCTCGGCTCAGAAGAGTTTCTCCGTCAATACTCTATCCGCATATCGCAACGACCTGAGCCAATTCTCGCAGTACCTGGAAGCGGGCGAAGGCGAGAGCCTCAAACCTGTGAAGAACTGGGCAAATGTCGGTCGAGACCACATCGTCCTATTTCTGCTTTATCTGAAAGGGCGCAGCTACGCGCCGACGACTGTCGCCCGTAAGCAAGCAGCAATCAAGTCTTTCTTCAAGCATCTTACCTCCAAAGGCGCCGTCAAGACCAATCCCGCCGAAGACCTGGCATCACCCCACGTAGACCGCAACCTGCCCCATACTATTTCGTCGTCAGATGCCGACCGCCTATTCAGAGAAATCAACCAGGTGAACCAGAGTCCCGAGGCGTTGCGCGACCGCGCTATGATGCAGCTTCTTTCAGCCACGGGCCTGCGAGTGGGTGAGATGGTAGCGCTTAACGTAAACGATGTAGACCTTACCTCAGGTATGGTCACGCCGGGTGGCGGAAGCGGCCTTGGGGGCAAATCGCGCAGGGTGGCTATCGGTTCGGCGGGCACAGTCGATGTCCTCAAAGAATACCTCGCTAAGGGTCGGCAGGCGCTGAGCGGCTCGGCCAAGGGGGGCGCGAGTCTTGCTACTCAAGAGGGCGAGCCGCTATTCCTGAACCATCGTGGACAAAGATTGACCCGGCAGGGATTCTGGTTGATACTGAAGCGGTATGCGAAAGCGGCCGGGCTGAGCGAAATCTCGCCCCACACATTGAGGCATTCGTTCGCCGCCCGTAAAGTAGATGCAGGAGCTGATATGCGCGACCTGCAACAGATGCTCGGGCACGCAAGTATTTCAACCACGCAGGTCTACGCCAGGATGACGGGCAAGCGAGACCCGCGTAAGAAGCGATTAGATAAGCCGCGTGATGGGCGTAAGAAAGCTGTTTTATAAGACCAGTGACCAGTGACCAGCTGAAGAAGAGCATGACTCTATAAAGGAATAACAGGCGCTCAAAGCAAAAGCAGATTACCAGAGGAGGAAAAGTCAAGCATGGACGACCAGAACCAGAACCCGCCCGCCGATGCTGAACTAGATGAAATGGAAGATAGTGACGAAGTTGAAGTCACGCGGGAAGAGCTTGCCGACGCGCTGCAGGCGGTCGTGCGCGATCTCTCCGAGGGTCTGAAGGGCACCGACCGCGACGTTTACACCAGCGCCGACGACCTTGCCCAGAACGATTGGTTCTTCGCGGGCGTCTCGGACGAGGACGGCCAGTATGCAGTCACCATGTGGCCCGCCGAGGGCGAAGATGACATGCTTCGCATCGATATCGGTAGCGAAGAGGATGTCTATAAGCTCGCCGCCAATCCCGAGATGGTCAGCGCCATGACCGACGACTTCATCGAAGCTATGAGCGAGGAGTATGATGAATTTGAGGAGTACGACGATGAAGATGATGAAGATGATGAAGATGATGAAGATGAAGATTTAGACGACGAAGAACTGGAAGACGAGGAGTTCGAGGAAGAAGAGATGCTGGAGGAGGAAGACCTCGAAGACGACGAGACTATCCGTAACGATGGTAACTTACCGCCCCGCTAATCCTTCGTAACCTTTAATTTGAAGCGAAGTCCACGTAATGGTGGGCTTCGTGCTTTAAGTCCTACAACTTTGCTGTAAGCCTGATACGGCTGCTTGGCATGGATATTGCCCCTAACTCTGGTGCGTGAGCAGGTAGGAAATTGGACTCCTATCTGTACAACAGCTGCTTTACGCAATTCAGATGGAGGAAAGGCATCAGTGAAGGCACACCAGAGGTTGCAAATAGTAATGATTCGACTAATGCTGCTTGTCTTTCTCATGCTAACTGCCCTGGGATGTGACGATTCCACAACTTCAGGCGGCACAGGCAGCCCGACTACGACGCAAGACCCTCTCGCACGCGAACAATACGGTGGCGAATACAAGGGAGGCATTGCTACCGGCGACACCGAGGCAGGCTCGGCCTACGCCAAGTGGGTGCTCGACCAGGACCCCAACCGCGATATCATCACCGACGCTGTGATGCGAGATGACAGCACTCTTGGCGTGAAGGTCTCGCACCTGACGCCACTAAGGGTCAGGTGCGAGACCTCTTGATTGCCCTCACGCAGGGCATGACGACCCAATTTCCCAATAGAGACGTGAAAGTTAACGCTTTTTTCCAGTCAGGCGACAAGATGGCCGAAGCCGTCTACAACCGCCAGACACAACAGGTCGATATTCAGTTCACACAATAGGAGAGTAACACAATGAAGAAAACACCTGATCAAAATCAACCACAAATTGACAACATCCTGCAACGTCTATCAGGTGGAGCGGGCAACCTGCAACAGGACGACTACGACAACTGGAACCAGATGGTCGGCTCGGCCCCCAAAGAGAAGTTCGGGCGCGCCGTCTACGACTCGATCCGCCAGGTTAATCCCGACGAGTATACTGAGCACGTTACTCCGGGCCTGGGTGGAACCGACCCTCTTGGCTCACTCACATCAGGCCAGCGCGGGGGTCTCCTTCAGACTATATTTGGAGAACTTACCCGCAGGGGTGTTGCTCCGCAGGAGGTGGCACGCAATGCAGGCCTCGGTTCACTGGACCCAAATAACGTGTCGCCGAACGACCTCGCGGGCTTGCTCGGCAATCTTCAGCGTGAGAATCCGAAGGTCTACGGTCGCGTCGCCGCCGAGTACCAGGACCAGCCTGATATGCTCCAGAGCCTCCTCGGCAACAAAGCCCTCATAGGCCTGGTGACAGGCATCGGCGGCAAGCTCATCATGGACCAGATGACCAAGCGACGGTAGTTCTGCTCCCAGGCGCATAATATCATCGAAGACGTAGCACTGCTACGTCTTCTTTGTTCCCAAAGCGAGACAACACAACAGGACCGAAGACTGCTAGTAGCCATATACCCATTCCGCATCACCTTGCCAGCGCAATCTCCTGTCCGGCCGATGCCTTGTTGGAAAGGAGCGCTACACCGAGCAGCAGCCAACCGACGCCAACTAGTGCCTTGCCTACGTTGCCCCAGTCCTCCAGTCCCAGAATGAAGCTCGGAAGCCAGAGGATGAGGAGGCTCGCCATGAGGAGTGGAATAGGTCGGCTCCAGCCCGGTAGGGCCTTCTTCAGCAAGGCGGAGATCCCAAACAGCGCCAGTCCAATTGTGACGGCAGCCAGACCGAGCAAGTAAGCCAGCCACCCCCACATTGCGCCCTCGCGGTTGCCACGCAGGCCCCCGGCCCACCAGAACTCAATCACCACACCGGCGAGCGCCCCCACCAACCCAAGCATGACCAGGACCGCACCCAGGCGTCCCAGGTTGCCGATGTCATACCAGTAGCGGATAGTCAGACCCCATGCGCCAAAGAGGAGAAGTATAAGGGGCACGGCCATCAGGCGGTTGTAATCCTCATAGGTAAATCCCAGGATCGGCCGCCCCCATGTGTTTGATATGAGCGGACGGAGCACGACCCACAGCACTCCGCCCCCGATGGCTGACGCCCCAAGCCAGCGGCTGATATTGTCAGACGGCCTGTTAATCTTCAATGCATACTCCTTCCGTATTCAGCATCTACTTAGGCAACACCAGGCTCCGTGCGGGCGCTCTCGATGGGTTGCCTCGACCAAAGGGCATAGCCCAGCAGTATCCATCCTGCGCCCACCAATGCCGCTAGTGACGCCCCAAGCCACGCACCCAACGGCTTAAGCTGGAATAGACCCGTGGACCCAAACACGAAAGCCGCAAGGCAAAACATACCTATGAGTAGCGGCACGAAACTCCAACGCCCTAATACTTGCGTACTCAACGTCGAAACACCGAGCAACAGCAGGCTGACTAAAATCACGATAGCCCCACCCATCATAAAGTACCATGCGCCGTCAATAGCGAAGAAAGCCGCCAGTGACCCACCAACGCCAAAGAGCAGCCCACCCAGTATCGCCGCGGCGCCTCCGAGCTTCGCTACTGAACCGGCGCGATCGGCGTGCCTGGCATAAAGCCCCAGAAGCCCAACAGCAAAAAGCATTACGGACAGGAGCAATGTAACTTTGTAGATCACGTCAGCCGTCTGATTCAGTACCGTGTAAGGCTCTACAGTCAGCGCGGCGGGCGCTATCGCCTGGAGAATAATATACATCAGCCAAAGAATCCCACTAAGTATGGCTGCCGGACCGCCCCATCTGATCAAGTTTGATTTCATTTGTGGTAACCCTCCTATTTATCACTAACAACCAGTTGCTGGAAAATACCTCCACATCCTGAGCGAGGCGCGCCCACAGTCCGGGCAACAGATGATGCGCTTCGCTCAGGAAAGACAGTTAAGAAAAACTACGCATTCCACCGGCGCCGTGTCACCAGAAGACCCCCAGCGACCAGGGCAGAGGCGAGTATGAACCACAGATAGCCGTTAGGTCCGGTCGTATTCCCTGTCTGCGGCATACCCACAACAGGTATGCGGGCAGCAGTAAGCACACCACAGGCGATACGTGCGCCGCTGTTACCCGCCGGGTCGGTCAGCATATCGTCCGGGCCGGCGTGGATCACCACTGCGCTACCATCGGCGTCAAAGATAAAGTTGGCTGCCCCGGCATCGAGCGTGATATCACTCACAGTGGTTTCGTAAGTGGCGGTTCCGTCAGCGTTGAGGTTGAGGTTAGGCATATCGCCTGCGTGGTGGCCTTCAGGGCTGTTGAGGCCGTGCTTTTTACTTCCTGGATTGAAGTGTCCACCGGCCGTCGTGAACGCGGGGGCCTCACACATTCCGACTGCATGGATGTGTATGCCATGCTCCCCCGCGGCTGCCGTGGTGAAGCCGTTGAGGGACACTTGCACCTTCACCCCTCCCGACCCGTTGCCTATGAGGGTCGCGCTACCGACTGTCTGGCCCTGGGCGTCTTTGAGCGCGGCGGTAGCTCCATTTACCTCAGACTGGGCAAACAGAGGTCCCGTAGCGAAGACCGTCCAGGCAAGCAACGCGGGTGCGATTAATGCAGCCAATACTCGAGTTGTTCCTTTCATTTCTCTCTCCTTCTGATTGTTGTCTTACAACCTTACTCTGGCCGACAGGCTCGTATTGCTCCTGACCGGCTGAGGGCTAGCATAACCTGGATAACGCGAACTGAAATGTGCAGGAAGGCATATTCTCCGGTTGCTGAAAGTCATGTGTGGAACGGCGCTTCATTGCCGGGAGACGTGGCGGGCAATAGCGCGCAGCAACAGATTGGCCGAAAGTCACATGACGTATGGCCGCCAGACATCTACCATATGACACATTGCCGCACCCATACTCATGTGCTATGCTCCTACCATGAGCCAGCGAGCGACATGGTCGAGCACGCCTACGAAGAATCCGAGCATACAGCAGCTCCGCAAGGAGCGCGGTTGGCGGCTGTGGCTTGCGCCGAGGCCATTCACTATAATCTCAGTCGTATATTTGTTGTTCCCGATTGCTTTAGTGAGTGGCTTTGCACTCGGTGGGGGTAGCCCCTGGGGCATGGCACTGACCATCGGTGTTCTGCTCGCTTTGCTGGCGCTTGATCGCCTCGACTACTGGCTTTTCGGCGAGGCGCCGCCGACCGGGGCCGGGATCATGCTGCTGGCTGTACGCTTCCTGTTAGTCGAGGCAGTAGCGCAGTATGGCGATATTGGAGCAGCAATTTGGCTCTATGCGCTCCTCCCAAGCATTGGCTCTATCTACTTCGGTCCGAGGGGCGCATATCTCACGGGCCTGATTATCTGGGTCGCCTTTGTGGTGAGAACAACCCTTAGCCAGACGCCGTGGGGCTGGAGCGATCAAGATGCAGTTGGCTCTTATATAAGTAGCATAGTGACGTTTTCGTTCCTGGTGGTATTCGTGGTCACTATGGCCCGTATAGTGTGGGAGGAGAAGGCGAGCCGTATACGGGCAGAGAGCCTGCTTGCCGAGTTACAGCGCTCGCACGGGCGACTTAAGGAGTACTCGGAACAGGCCATTGCCGCCACCGAGGACCGAAACCGAATTGCAAGTGAAATCCACGACACCCTGGGGCATTACCTGGCCGTTATCAATGTGCAATTGGAGAAGGCCCTTGCCTTCCGAGATCGAGACTCGCAGGCTGCTGAACAGGCGGTTCGTGACGGCAAGCACCTGGCGAGCGAGGCCCTCCATGACGTGCGCCGCTCAGTTGGAGCCTTGCGCTCACACCCTGCTATACTGCAACCGCCGGAAGCAGTAGAGGAACAATCTACGGACCAGGCGCACACGAAGAGGAGCATCAAGTCCGGAATCAGAATGTGGCTGGCTCCGAGGCCTTTCGACGTGGCAACAGCGACGATTTATATAGGCCTGCTGCTTTTGGATATAGGGTGGGGCGAGGCGGATACAGTCATCTCATGGCGCAGCGTGCTATGGGGAGTTATAGCTTTTTCCCTGATCGCGCTCGATAGGCTGGATTACCGGCTCTTCGGCGAGGTGCCGCCTGTAAAAGCAGGCATTCTGTTTATGGTATTACGCATTCTATTGATCGGGGCGGTAGGCGTAATGATAGGCTGGTGGTACACAATCTGGCTCTTCCCCCTCCTCATATCTACCGGCTTTACCTACTTCGGAAGCAGAGGCGGTTACGTCGTGGCGGCTCTTACTTCGGCATGGCTCCTCATCTTCCTCGTCGGCAGTACCATGAAGGACGCCGGCTCAGGGCAATCTGACATTGAGCAATTCTTCAGCGGCATCGCTTTGTTGTTTTTTATTGTACTATTCATGGTCGCAACGGCCAGGACCGCTCTCAAGGAGAGAATGAGCCGGGTGCGTTCTGAAGAGCTAATTGCCGAACTAAAGGTCGAGCATCAACAACTTACAGGCTATTCGGAACAGACGCTCGCCACCATGCAGGAGCGCAACCACCTTGCGCGGGAGATACACGATGGGCTGGGCCATTATCTCACAGTGATCAACGTGCAGTTAGAAAAGGCATTGGCATTTCGCACTATAGACCCGCAAGTAGCCGACCAGTCGATCCGCGATGCCAAGCGACTAACGGGTGAGGCCCTGCAGGATGTGCGCGTCACCATGAAGGGAGTAGCGCTGCAAGCTGCGCACAAGGCCTTTTCTTTGCGCCCTGCTGTTGCTCAGTTGGTGAATAATTTGGCAAGCAACATCGCCGTTGATATACAGATTAACGGCAATGAAGACGGGTTCTCTCCGCAATCTCTCATGGTCCTCTATCGAGCGATTCAGGAAGGGCTTACCAATATCCAGAAGCACTCCAAAGCGCGAGAGGCATATATCCGCATACATCTGGGAGATAGCAAAGCCAGTCTAGAGTTGAGTGATAATGGCTGTGGATTTGATCCTAACACTCTGGAAGGTGCGGGCGGTCAGCAGGGTGAGCGCTACGGCTTGCAAGGTGTTCGAGAGCGTCTTCAGCTGATCGGCGGCTCGATGGAGGTGGGAAGCAAGGTGGGTGACGGTACATCTTTGCGCGTTACCGTTCCAAGAGACCCCTCCATGTTTGTTCATATCCAGAAACCCCTCATAAATCGTTCTGCGCTCTCTGCGCCATGAGCATAGCGAACTCGGTGACTTATGGTATCGAGTAGGCCTCAAAACCGAGAATCGGCTGTGAGAGTGCTGGTGGTTGACGACCAGCGGCTGATGCGCGACGGCATCGCATCGCTCTTGAGCATCCAGGAAGGCATCGAGATCGTCGGGACAGCAGGCAATGGGCAGGAAGCGGTTGAGCAGGCTGTAGCCCTCCAGCCCGATGTTGTCCTGATGGACGTGCGTATGCCTGTGATGGACGGTGTTGCCGCTACCGCTGAGCTCCACCGCCAACTACCATCCTGCCGGGTGCTGATGCTGACGACCTTTGATGATGAGGAGTATATTGTCGATGCCCTGCGAGCAGGCGCCTGCGGCTATCTGCTCAAGGACGTCCCGGCTCAGGACCTCGCAAAGGCCATAATTTCAGCCCACATTGGCATTTACCAGTTGGACGCGGCGGTGGCAGGCAAGATGGTATCAAAACTCGCCGGACTGGATAGCAAAAGCGGCAGCATCCCGCCGGTTCTGCCTCGCATTCAGGCTCCAAGTTCCCGCTCTCTAAGCTCGATCCCACAAACAGAGCTGACCGAGAGGGAGATCGAGGTCCTGCGGCTTATCGCGAAAGGTGCGAGCAATCGCGAAATTGCCGAGCAACTGGTAATCAGTGAAGGCACTGTCAAGAACCACATCTCCAATATCCTCAGCAGACTTGGGCTACGCGATCGCACCCAGGCTGCACTCTACGCACGAGAAGCCGGCCTTCTTTAGCCCTTCTATACCAACCACCCGCAAAGTGTCGGCGTGTGATATGATTGACCGACTATTAGCGAGAATAAGGTAGGAGGCAATGTTTTTGCGCGTATTAATCACACACCAGCCGGGACTTGGGCACTGGCACCCTCTGGTTCCACTCGCCCACTCTCTGGAGGCTGCGGGACATGCAGTAGCG
>JBBRVL010000141.1:0-8857 GCA_038246925.1 Chloroflexia bacterium | reverse complement strand
GCTACGGGCATCATGTTCGTTGTGGGGCGTCTGCCTAGTATCGCCTTCGGCTCGGTAGCTGGAGTGTTTGTGGACAGGTGGGACCGCAGGCGTACTATGGTAGTAGCCAATTTGTTGGTTGTCCCCCTGCTGATGCCGCTTCTGTTAGTCGACTCGCCCGACAGAGTCTGGATCGTCTACCTGGTGTCACTTGCCACGAACACGGTTCGCCAGTTCATGGACCCGGCGGAGAACGCTCTTTTGCCCAAACTCGTGGGCAAGGACGATCTTCCTACAGCTAACGCTCTCAACACGCTGAATAACAACCTGGCCCGGCTTATCGGCCCTGCGATTGGCGGCGTGGTGCTGGCCGTCTTCTACTTTCCGACAACAGTGTTGCTCGACGCGGTCTCGTTTGTGATCGCGGGTGGGATGATTGCTCTCATATCTGCTCCTCCCAGCGTCACGCGGGCTGATCCCGTGGTGGCGAGCGAGGCTGAGAGAAAGGGCGGGCTGCGGCGTGAGTGGGTAGAAGGGATGAAGGTCGTACGTAATAATCGGATAGTCGCCTCTCTGTTTGTCCTGCTTGGCGTGAACATGATAGCCGAGGGAATACTTAGCGTGTTGATGGTTATCTACGTTCAGGCTGTACTTGGTGGAGGCTCAGTTGAAGTGGGCTGGCTACTGACCGCTCAGGCGGTGGGTGGCTTGGTGGGTAGCCTGTTTGTGGGCAAGATGAGCCGGGCTATAAAGTCCTGGCAAATGGTCTGGATAGGCTTCGTATTGCTCGGTATCATAGACATGGCGACTTTCAACAGCGGAGTACTCTGGATAGCCCTGGCTCTGATGGCGATAGTCGGGGTGCCGGTGACGCTGCTGCAAACGGGCGTGATGACCCTCTTCCAGACAAGTGTTGAAGACCGCTTCAGGGGCCGCGTAATGGGTGCGTTCGGTACTGTGTCAGCTTTACTGCTGATGATGTCAATGGCCTTCACCAGCGTATTTGGCGAGCAGATTGGCATAGTGCCGATGCTTAGTATCGCGGCGTTTCTTGATATAGTCGCGGGCGTGGTGGCATGGAGGCTCCTGCGCGGGGCGGAGGCCAATGAGACGGCTTTGTCGCCTACGCAGGTACAAACGGCGTAACATTGCTCACATAGGTCCCGAATAATACAACCATAGCCCGATTTTGCCGATTGTCGATGCTGTTATAACAACTTAGTCTATAGATGCGCGGCTGCCTCAGCGTCCGCGCCAGTGCGAGGAGATAAGGGATGTCCAGCACCGAAACATACGAACCGCCCAAGAATGGTTTCCGAACTTTCCTGATAATGTGGCTTACGCAGTCAGTCTCTGCGTTCGGAAGCCAGCTCACTTTCTTCGCCTTGACTATATGGCTGGCGCAGGTGCTCTACCCGCGCCCCGAGCAGAAGCCGGAACTGGCTCTTGCGCTCTCGGCTATTGCCCTGGCTTTCGGCATACCGCAGGTATTCAGCGCGCCGATAGCTGGCGCCTGGGCAGACCGCCACGACCGCAAGCGTACGATGATGGTTGCGGATGCGGGCAGCGGCGTGCTCAACGTGATTATGTTGGCGCTTGTTGCGACTAACACGCTGCAAATCTGGATGTTGCTCATCCTTGTGGTGGGCATGGCAATCGCCAGCTCGTTTCACTATTCGGCATTTGATACCTCATATGCCATGATCGTGCCGGAAAAGCAGCTGCCCAGGGCCAACGGCATGATGCAGACGATGTGGGCATTCTCAGGCATCATCTCGCCTGCGGCGGCGGCATTTATTGTATCGCTACCAGGTCTGGCGCGGCAGGGCTTCGTGCCTGGGGCGTTTGGCGATTGGCTCAAGGATTGGCAAAGTGGCACTCCGTTGGCGATTGGCATAGACACAGTCACGTTCTTTCTGGCAGCGTTCATCCTGCTGTTCCTTCATGTACCCTCGCCTAAGCGTAGCGATCTGAGGGACGAGACCGGCAAGGTGAAGGCTAGCATGTGGTCCGATATCAAGCTGGGCGCGATGTACATACGCAACCGCCCTCCGCTCCTGTGGCTGCTGGCGACCTTCACCGTTATCAACTTCGCAAGCTCTCACCTGGAGGTGTTCATTCCTCTCATGCTGAAGTTCAACCTGGCGGCTGATTGGCAGGCACAGGGCTTCACATTCGAGTCGGCCCTGGCCTTGCTTGCTTCGGTGGCGGGCATTGGAGGCGTGATAGGAGGTCTTATCATAAGCGCCTGGGGCGGGCTAAAGAAGAAACGCATTTATGGGGTAATCATACCTATCCTTATCGCAGGTATCTTACAGATCATATTCGGGTTGTCATCGCTGATCTACCTTACGGTCGCCATGAACTTCCTGCTGATTGCTCTCATTCCTATCATGAACGCTCATTCGCAGACGATCTGGCAGACGCAAACTCCGCGGGAATTGCAAGGGCGTGTGTTTGCGGTGCGCCGGTTGATAGCACAATTCAGCGGCCCCCTTGCGGTGTTCATAGCGGGCATCGCGGGTGGGTTTTTCGATCCGGGCATGGTGCTGGCGGTGCTGGGCGGCATAGTGGTTGTCTTCGCCACATTTCAACTGTTCAATCCGTACCTGGTGCGTGTCGAGGATAAAGCCTATCTTGAGCAGCTTGTCGCTAGTCGTGGTGACAAGAACGCGCAGTTACAGGATGAGGAGCCGCCGAAGGATGATGCTGCATAGGTGGTATCTCGTGGTGGGTAACGTTACGTGTTGAGGGCGAGAAGGTTCCTGACTTATGACAGATTCAGTAGGTGCAGACGATCAGACAGAGAATAAGGGAGAAGACGTCCAGGAGCAAGCTGGTCCTATAGAGCAGACCTATGTGATGGAGTTACCACCTTTGTGGCGGAACAGGGACTACATGCTGCTCTGGAGTGGGCAGGTGGTCTCGGTGCTGGGTGGAGGCATATCGGGCATAGCCTTCCCACTGCTCATCCTTGCGCTAACCAAGTCGCCCGCGGCTGCCGGGTTCGCGGGGGCGCTAGGTAGGGTGCCTTACTTGCTGTTCAGCCTGCCTGTGGGCGCGCTGATCGACAGATGGGACCGCAAGCGGGTGATGATCTTATGCGACCTGGGTAGGGCGATCAGCCTGGCGAGTGTGCCAGTGGCTCTCTACTTCGATGCGCTTACGATATGGCAGCTTTACATCAATGCGTTCCTCGAGGGGACACTTTACGTATTCTTCAACATCGCTGAGGTGGCGGCGTTGACGCGGGTGGTGAACAAGGCGCAATTGCCTCAGGCATCGGCGCAGAATGAGGCAGGCTTCATTGCCGCTGATCTAGTGGGCGCTCCCCTGGGTGGTTTTCTTTATCAGAGTATAAGCAGGCTCTTTCCCTTCATCTTCGACTCCATATCGTATATCATTTCGGCTATCTCTTTGCTGTTTATCCAGACTACGTTCCAGGAAGAGCGGGCCAAGGCGGAAAGACACCTGGGGCGGGAGGTGAGGGAAGGCTTATCGTGGCTGTGGCGCCACCCGCTCATACGCTTCATGGCTTTTCTTACGGGCGGCAACAACTTTGTCTTCTCAGGCTCAGGGCTGATTCTGATTGTGCTGGCGCAGCAGGTAATGGGAGCATCACCAACCGAGATAGGCACGATGTTTAGCATAGGAGCGGCAGGGGGCATCCTGGGGTCTCTGGTTGGCGGCAGGATACAGAAGCGATTCCGGTTCGGGCAGGTAATTGTTTCGGTAATGTGGGCGCAGGCGTTACTCTTTCCTCTCTATGCTTTCGCGCCGAACATATTCGTGCTAGGCGCGATTTCGGCGCTGCTTTTTGCTAGCGGTCCTATCTATAACATCGTGCAATTCAGCTACAGGCTGGCGCTTATACCAGACAAGCTGCAAGGGCGCGTAAACAGTACGTTTCGCCTGCTCGCGTTCGGGTTCCAGCCGATAGGGTCTGCGCTGGCAGGCGTGCTGTTGGAACAGATCGGCATCTTCCCGACACTGTGGGTATTCGCTGGGGTGCTTGTACTACTGACTGTGCTGGCGACGCTGAACTCCTACGTCCGCAACGCCCGACCTATCGAGCAGGTGCAGGCGGTATAGGGGTGTATAGGAGAAGTGAATGATGCAGGTAATCTCGCTCGTCGGCTCGATGGCTATTCTTGCGGCATTCGGAGCGAGCCAGTTCAAGCGGCTTGAGACGACAAGCGTTATGTATATAGTGCTGAACTTTGTAGGTTCACTCATCCTGACTGTGGTAGCCATCGTCGAGCGGCAATGGGGCTTTTTGCTGCTGGAGGGTGTGTGGGCATTAATCAGCCTGTGGTCGCTTGTAAAGGTGTTACGGGGAGGGACAACGGGCGTGTCACATTAGGCATCGCGGCGGGCCTTTAGTGTATAACTTTCCTGCGAGTTTTTTGCCACGCTCGGAATAGAACATTTGTACTACAAATAAATGCAGTTTGGTGTGAAATGTGGTATAATTAGTCTATATCAGATTTAGCTTTTTTGTGGACAACGCGCGTGGGAGGAAAACGGAATTGGTAACACATACGTATGATGCGAAAAGCATCGAGGTGTTGGAAGGGCTGGAGCCTGTACGTAAGCGGCCGGGTATGTATATCGGCGGCACGGACGTGACTGGGCTGCATCACCTCGTATATGAGATTGTAGATAACTCGGTTGATGAGGTGATGCAAGGCTTCGGCAACCGCATCGACGTCACCATACAGTCCGACGGCAGCGTGATGGCGCGCGATTACGGGCGAGGCATTCCGACCGACAAGCACGCCAAGATGGGCGTTTCGGCGCTGGAAGTGGTCATGACGACGCTTCACGCGGGCGGCAAGTTCGACAGCGGGGCGTATGTGCAGTCGGGTGGACTGCACGGCGTGGGCGCATCGGTAGTGAACGCGCTTTCGGAGTGGTGTCGGGTGGAAGTGCGCCAGAAGGGTAAGCGGTTCGTGCAGGTGTACGAGCGTGGGAAGGCCCAGGGGCCTGTCAAGGGCATTGGCCCATCGGATGAGACGGGCACCATCACCACATTCAAGCCGGACCCGCAGATATTCGGGGATGTGACGTTCGAGTTCGATACGCTGTCGCAGCGGTTCCGGGAGATGTGCTACCTGAATAAGGCTATGAGGATCAGCTTCAAGGACGAGAGGCCGGGGAAAGAGAACGAGCTGACCTTCTACTTCGAAGGAGGCGTAATGAGCTTCGTGCGCCACCTGAACAAGAACAGGAAGACGCTCTACTCGAACCCTATCTATATCGAGAAGAAGATCGGCACTTCATCGGTGGAGATCGCGCTGCAGTATAACGACAGCTATTCGGAGTCGGTATTCTCCTTTGCCAACAATATCCACACTATAGACGGCGGCGCGCACCTTACCGGCTTCAGGGGCGCGCTCACACGCACCTTGAACGACTATGGGCGCAAGTCGGGCGTGCTCAAGGAAGGGGACACCAACCTGACGGGCGAGGACGTGCGTGAGGGTCTGACGGCTATCGTGTCGGTGAGGCTGACGAACCCGCAGTTTGAGGGGCAGACAAAGGGCAAGCTGAACAATGCCGAGATCAAGACGATCACGGAGCAGGCGACGAACGAAGGGTTGATGCAGTACCTGGAGGAGAACCCTTCGGACGCAAAGAGGATCATCGAGAAGTCGCTGACGGCGGCGAGGGCAAGGGATGCTGCTCGCAAGGCGCGTGACGTGGTGCGCAAGAACGCCGGCGAAAGCTCGACACTGCCGGGTAAGCTGGCTGACTGCTCGGAGCGAGACCCGGCGAAGGCGGAGCTTTATATTGTCGAGGGTGACTCGGCGGGTGGCTCGGCCAAGCAGGGTCGAGACCGAAGGAGCCAGGCTATACTGCCGCTGTTCGGTAAGATATTGAACGTGGAGAAGGCGCGGCTCGACAAGATGCTGGGCAACGAGGCTATCAAGATTCTTATTACGGCTATCGGCGCGGGCATCTCGGACCTGTGGGATACGAGCAGGCTGCGCTACCACCGGATTATCATCATGACGGATGCAGACGTGGACGGTAGCCATATCCGCACGCTGCTGCTGACTTTCTTCTACCGGCAGATGCCACAGTTGATCCATGGTGGATACCTGTATATCGCGCAGCCGCCTCTTTACAGGGTAGCGAGCGGCAAGCAGCAGATATGGGCGTACGATGACGCGCAGTTGCAGGCGGCTATCAAGACAATCGGCAAGGAGAAGGTCGGCATTCAGCGGTATAAGGGTCTTGGCGAGATGAACCCGGAGCAGCTTTGGGAGACGACGATGAACCCGGAGACGCGAACGCTGCTGCAGGTGACTATCGACGATGCGATGGTGGCCGACGAGACGTTCGACATGCTGATGGGAAACAACGTTGCGCCGAGGAAGAAGTTTATCCAGACGCACGCCAAGAACGTGAGGAATTTGGACCTCTAAACATGTAAAATTCAGAAGCTTTTGCGCCCTATACGATAGCTATTGAGCCAGCCATTCGATAGCTATTGCGCAGGGCCGAAAATATGACAATGGGATGGGTAGCTTTAATAGCTACCCTTTTTATATACTGCGATACCACAGCTATTTTCGCCTACCCTTTGCAGAAGTCTGTGCGGATGCTTGGGATACTGGCACAGATTGTACCTTTGCCTTCTTAGTGTTTTCGCCATACGTATTTACGACTTTGATGATACCAATATTTACGAGTATGTAAACAGCGGCATTAATCCAGAAAGTACCTACGCTTGGTAGCCAGTATGCTAGCCCGGCGGACAAAGCCAGCATGAATGAGGCGGCTAGGAATATTCCACGGCTACCTTCGCCTTTATACCACTTCAAGAACAAGGCAAGGAATACTATAAGCCATAACCATATCGCAGCTAATATTTTGATTGTGGTAGCAAGGGTATCATCCGTAGTGATCAGAGCAACAGTGAGAGGCTCGACATTATATTCGTTAAGTTTATTGCTCAAGTCGTTGTATATAGAAGCAAGTTGCGGGTTTTTATCTACCCCAGTCACAGCCAGATCATTAAGTTCTTTCAGGAGTTCTACCTTCTTGTCCATTGCCCATAGAAATCGAAAACCCGTGGATACCTCAGCCAAGAATGCTCCGACCATTACTACTACCCCAAAGAAAAGTGCAGTGCGCCACTTTTTTGGACTAGGGTCTGCGAATAGCTCTTTTATAATAGTTGCCAGTGAATCCATTGGTTTATCCTTGTCCTAGAGTCGTTTTAAGCATATACCTGGCTCTTGCGCCAGTAGCGTTCGCAGGATAGAAAAATCTGGTAGCCCCAAAGCTTCTCTTATCGCAGTATCAATGCTGGCGCGAACGGAGTCTGACCCTAGCTGCGCGATGGGTAGCAAAGCCTGGTCGGCCAGCTTATCGTATGCCTCCGCCAGGCTCTTAACCTTTTCTGGGGGTAGCACCCTTACATCCAGCATCGGTAGGTGTGCTAACGTGCCCTTCTTAAACTTGATCCACGGCCCTTCAGTCTCTTCTCGATGTACGAGCATCGTGAGTACCCCAAACGTAGAATTCATCCAAAGGGCCAGAGCCTTCTCGTTATCTTCCGTTGCCACATCCTGCTTCAGCGATAACTCCCACCAAACACTCGACAGTACAGGCTTCGACACGCGTACAGACACCATCCTTGCAGTGTTCAAGCGTATCCTCTCCACCAATAGCACTCGCGCCGCCTTCGTCCACAAGTCCTCCGCACGCTTTAAGTGTCGGCCTGGCTTCGCCTGCGCTAACGGGGAGAGGTACTCTCTTGGCTGCTGGTCAATGTTAACTACTGTTTCGGTTTCATGCCCCCAAAATGCAGTGTATGCGGTAGGAGCTTCGCTCAGGGCAAATCCATCGTGCACATCCCTGGCATCAGGACCTAATGAACCTAACTCTGTGAGTGGACATAGGGGCAGCTTCTGTCCCGTTGTTCCTCGCCCCGGTATCCACAAATCCCCCCGTACAAGGTGATATGCCGCCCGTGTGAGATCGGCCTGGGCAAAGGCCAACGGGAGTATCCAGCTAGGTAGTTTTCTTAGATCATCCCAAGGGACAGATAGGGCTTCACCCACCTTCTGCTCACCTATATATAAAGAATGCGCCCCCTGCCCGCTTGCAATATCCGGGGTAGCGCCAGCACGCTGGATAAGCTCTTGTGCTACAGCCAGCGCCTCAAACGAGTTAGTGGGGTTGCGCCAAAGGTTCACAGTTACCACAGAGGATGCTGTTGGGGTGGCTGGAGCATTCTTATCTACTTTGCGGGCAACCAGTAGCACTTCGCTTAATTTAGTACTTTCTGAGAAGTTCCAGTGCTCAGGGTCTTGGCTCACTACTATGTACTCGACTTCGTAACCCCGATTAAGTAGCTCTCTGGTCTCCGCCCATGAGCCTCCAGAGATAAGGGTTTTGGGCAGTACCAGGGCCATGCGCCCGCCAGGTTTGATGTACTTATCTCCTACGGCAACAAACACCGATCCCAGCCCAGCGGTGCTGTTAGCAAGTACGCCTGGAGCTTTTAGCATTTTGCTGAGCCTGGCCTGCATCTTATCCCGCTCATCCTGGGGCGAGTTCCCGAATAGCAGGTTGCCCCCCACACTGCGCGTAAAAGGCGGATTCATTACGCAAAGGTCGAGTGGTGGGATGGGGGCGCTATAGATATCTGTTACGGCCTCCCCGGATACCTGTTGAGCCATAGGCTGGGGCAGGCTGCCGAACATATCAAGCCCAAGCTGTATATGATGCTCCCCTCTGTCAAGACAGATTTTGGGCAAATTTAAGGTAGAAAGCTGACTGAGATAGATGAGTCGAATCAAATCTCTGCACGGCGACCAAGTTGAGGTCATAATTGACCTGCTTGCCAGTAAATGGCCGCCGG
>JBBRVL010000140.1:0-8867 GCA_038246925.1 Chloroflexia bacterium | reverse complement strand
GCCAGGAAGAAGTGTCGGGCGAGTCTCGCTTCTCGATGCTGGAAATGATCCGTGAGTACGCGGTAGAACGCCTACAGGAGAGTAAGGAAAGAAAAGGCATGCGGCGGCTGCACGCTGAGTACTACCTGGCCCTAGTGGAATCGGCAGACATAAAGCTGCGAGGCACGGAGCAACTGGTATGGCTCGATAGGTTGGAGCAGGAGCACGATAATCTACGAGCAGCTCTACAGTGGTCAATAGGGAAGTTTGAAGGTACGAACATTGAGGGGGCCGGCGATCTGGAATTAGGTCTGCGGCTGGTGGGTGCCTTGAGTTGGTTCTGGCACCGCCGGGGCTACTATACTGAAGGGCGCAGTTGGCTGGAACGAGGGTTGGCGAAGGCTGACGGTGTCATTACTGCGGGCACTATTGGCACTATTGGCACTATCACCGGCAGCCAGATTCCTGTGCCTGTACGTGCGAAAGCTCTCCACGCACTGGGGATGTTGGGCTGGTTCCAGGGTGTGGATCGTGCCGTAACTCGTCCATTGCTGCAAAGAAGTGTCGAGATCTACCGGCAACTCGGCGACAAGCAGGGCCTGGCTCTCTCCCTCCGGTTCCTTGCCGCATGCTTCTTAGACGATCCAGCGACAGGGCGCCCCCTCACCGAAGAGAGTGTAGCGCTCTGCCGGGAAGTGATGGCAGGCCATGCGGAAGAGACAGAAGCGGTCTGGAACCTCGCAGAGGCCCTCTTTTCGCATGGGCGTTCGGCTTTCACTCAGGGAGACTACCAGGCAGCACTTTCGTATTGTACTGAGAGCTTGAGGCTTTTCAAGAAGACGGGCGATAAGTGGAGATCTGCCGCGCCGATTTTAATCCTCGGGCGTGTCGCCTTCAAAAAAGGTGACTATGCAACCGCGAGGGCCCATTTCCAGGAAAGCCTGCGATTACTGAGAGAGGTCGGAGACAGGTTTTATACTGCACTCTTACTGGATGCTCTGGCTTTAGTAGCAAGAGTCGAGCACGACTACAAAGAGTCAGCGCGGCTTTGCGGGGAAAGTTTACTAATATGGCATGAGATAGGAAACACATGGAGACAGGCTGACGCACTCCGTGCATTAGGCATTTCAACTTACCATCAAGCGGATTACACCCAAGCGTTAGCAGCCCTCACGGAGAGTTTACGACTGTTTGGGGAGGCAGAGAGTGACTATGGAGAGGAGGTTGCAGTAGCAATAGGATACCTGGGCGGCATAGCCAAGGCGCAGGGCCACTTCGCCAGGGCTGCACAACTAGCAGGAGCAGGAGTGGTCTTTCTCGAACCTTTCAAGGAGGATCAAGATCCAGCGATTTGGGTTGATCTTGACCATATTATTAGCACTATTCGAGTGCAACTGAACGAGGAAAGGTTCGCAGGAGCCTGGATGACGGGCAGAGCCATGACTTTGGAGCAGGCGATAGACTATGCTCTCAAGCAGGTCTAATCGTGCCAGGCCCTATCCTCGATAGAAGGTCATAAGGCCATTGGTGCCAGGAATCTTTCGCGTGGCTGTCCGGTATCTGCATCTCTCCATACATATCAGCTATCAGCTATCAGCCGCACATAAGAAAGCCCTCCTTCTTGGACGCCTCACCAGCTTGCAAGGAGATTATATACATGTACGCCGATTGAACGAGCAAGGGTTGGCGATAAGACAAGAAATAGGGGATAAGTGGGGCATCGCATACTCGTACCAGTGCCTGGCTCACATAGCCTATGATGTGGGCGATTACGATCGGGCTGGCTGGCTGAACAAAGAAAGCCTTGCCCTTCGCAGGCATTTTGGGGAAGAGGCAGGCATCGCCTACTGCCTGATGCAACTTGGTGAGGTATATTGCGCCCAAAAACAACCCGTACTAGCGGCACGCTTCTTCGGGGCAGCAGATCGCTTCTTTGAAGTAGTAGGCGTTCGTATGGACAATGCCGATCAGGTCCGATATGAGCGTAGCGTGGCTGATGCATGCAGGCAACTCGGCCCTGAGGAGTTTGAGACCCTGCGGTCGGAAGGTAGAACTTTGACCCTGCAGCAGGCGATTGACTATGCAGTAGAAGCTAAAACACCTTCTTCAGCAAACCTATAGCCCCTTGCTTCCACGGCACGCGGTGCGACACACCGGACGCGCCCTCGAACTTGTCGCGGTTCTCGATGTACCACTTGAAATTGCGTAGCAGGGCGTCTTTGTTCGAGTGCTTGGGCTTGTAACCTAGCTGCTTCTCGGCTTTTTCTATCGACACGAAGGAGTCGATGTTACTCGATAGGCCAAGAAGGTATTGCTTCGTCTACCTGCTTCATTGTCTGTATCGTTTCAGCCAGCGCAGCGATAATCCTTTTGTAGTGGTCGCGGTCCTCTCTGGTAAGGGGGCGATCTTTACGGTCTTTGAGCCATTTGTCGGCTACCTGATAGCCTCCGATTTTGAATTCCCAAACTTCCTGCGGAACCCCGTCAAAGTATTGTTGTTTATTGATCGAAACGCGACCCTGCGAAGCAGACTGGATGGGCGGAGTGTATTTTATGGCATCAACCTGATTGGTACCGGGGACAGGGTATGATGGAAGCGGTAAGCTGTAAGATAGAGATAGAGAACTGTCTTCGGGCATGAGGTGAAGTTGGACCAGGCGGGAACCAAGTGAGGCCAGTGTGCGGAAGAGGTCCAGATTAGAGGTCAGGGGTAGACGTGGAAAGTCTTTCTTGAGGAACTCGGCGTAACGAGTGCGGTAGGTGGGGGAGTAGAAGATGGCGTACATGTAGTTGAAGATGTCTTCAGGGCCGAACGTTGATTGAAGGTCTCCCACGCCGTCAGGGATGGAACGGAGACCAAGGCGGCGTTCCACCTCAGCGGTGAAGGCAAGATTGAGGTTGGGACGGCGACCACCAGAAGTGCTGGGTGCTGTATCAATTGTATGGGTCGACTCGTTTGCGTCTGCGTAAAGGTAGAGAGGAAAAATAGTAGCAATATCGAAAATTGATATGGCATCCTTGTTGATGAGACCTTGACCTACAAAAAATGTACCTGTTTCTTTTCGCCGCGTTTGCCTTAGGCAAATGAGCGCAATGTTAGGACCAGCAAGAAGGTGCTGCATTACAGCCCACGCGGGGCGACTCGTCAGCCTCTGTGAATAGTAAAGCCATCGCCAATCAAAGGGCCTGTATAAGCATAGACGCAGGTTCTCCGGATCAAAAGTAGTCCTGTCGCGCCGAGTGAGCAGATCGTAACTCGACGAGTCCTGAATTCTGTAAGTCGGCCTGAAGGGGGCCTCCATTCCGTCTGGCGAGTAAAACTTTCGCATCCTTTCTTCCAAGACTTCTTTATCTGCGTCGAAAAACAATGCGTCGCGGTCGGTTTTTACCCCGTTTTGTGCCGTTCCGAAGATCATCGAAATGCTGGGCCAAGTAGAGTACTCGTCGCTGTTATCTTCGCTGGTGGGAACAAAATAGTAGGACGGAGCTACGGGCACAACGAGCGACCACGATGTGCTGTTTAGATCATCCTCAAGTAAATTGGCGTACTTGGTTTCACGGCTACCCCAAAGATCAGCGTAGTGAAGTTGGGTAGACCTATTACGGGTTTGCTCTCTAACAAAGATGCTAATAGTAACGCCCTGCTGTATGTCGAAGACGTTTTCGTCTTTGGAGCCGTCGGGACTCCGCTCCTGCTTCTTGGCGCTTCCATGCAGGTTGAGAATGTATATGTCTGTGAAGGTTTCCAGTAGGGACTGGCGCATACGACGGTGTACGAGGCCATCTATATACGTGTTGTTAGTGATGAAAGCGAGGATACCCATTCCACTTTGCTCTATGCGCCACTGGCCGAACCGGATAAACTTGATGAAGTCATCGTCGAGATTGAGTTTCTTCTCATTGAGGTCTTTCTTGTAGTCCTCAATGAGAGTGCGAATCCATGGGCCTTTGTTCATCATGCCAAAGTTGGCGTAAGGCGGATTGCCTATTATTACCATGATAGGGAGGTCGCGCTTTACCCGGTTTGCCTCTGCACTCTCGCGTCCTACCATGTCAAAGAGAGGGGAGCTGGATTCGTCGTGAGGCTCTTCCAGGGTGTTGGTGAGGTAAATCTGGAGGCGCTCTTCACTGGAGAAGTCATAGGCCCACTGGTCGCGGATGTCTGCGGCGAGGTCGCGGCCCGCAAGCTGGAGACCGAGCTTGAAGTGAGCAACAGCGTAAGGGGCCATGAGGATCTCAAAGCCAAAGACGCGAGGTAGGAGGAAATCACGCACATATTCGGACCAGTCACCCGCATTGTTTTGCTCCATGAAACGGTCACGAATCAGCTGTATCATGGCGTAGAGGAAGGTGCCTGTTCCGCAGGCTGGGTCGAGGACAAGCACCTTAGGTAGGGTGCGCTCTTTCAGTACCTTGCGAGGCACACGACTACGTCGGTTGAAGCTGCCAAGGACGGTGGGATCGCGGTTGACGACACGCGTAGTTTCGCGGGAAGCGAGGCCATCACGTTGCTTGAAGCGGTCACGGAGCAGGTAGTCAACGGAGCGGACAATGTACTGAACTACTGGCTCCGGTGTGTAGTAAACGCCCCTTGCCTTGCGAAGTTTAGCATCATAAGAGGCTAGGAAGGTCTCGTAGAAATGGATTACAGGGTCCTGCTGACTGGTACGTTTGCCGAAAGATGAAAGGATGGCCTCCATGTCAGTGCTGGCAAGGAGTTCTATCAGGTCATCAACGAAGCCCGCAAAGCGCTCGTCTCCCAATCGTGGGCCGCTGATGTCAGCGAAGAAATCGCGCAAGAATGGGTTAGTGCGTGGGATGAGGCGCTGGGCTTCCCAGAGGGTGAAGGTATCCGGCGTGGTGTCCATGATGCGGGCAGAGAAAAGACCATAAGCCAGGGTCTGCGCGAACATATCTGCGAATTCGGGTGTCTTCTCTGGTTTTTGGAGGTCGGCAAGAAGGTCCTTAGCAAGGCGGGCGCGCCAGTCGTGCAGGAGAGTAGAGGCTTGATCGCTTTCGAAATCGTTGATGATGTAGTTACGAATGTAGCGGGTGAGATCGGCCATGCGGTGGGCGAGGTCCTCGGCACGGGTGATTTTACCTGGCGGAACCCTAAGGAGAAAGTAGCCGAGCATATCGCGTACCGCCTGGAACTTGGCTGGAATGGGCTGGAGCGTGTTGTCAGAGAGGACAGTGCCCATGCGTATGGGCTTGTCCAGAAGCTGCCCATTCACGTAGTGCCGGAACTCAAGGTAGTCGGTGAGAATGAGGTTGTTGATACCGGCCAGGTATCGCTTCATCTGGGGGGTGCGCTCAATGTTGGGCTTGAGGTCGCCTATATCTTTGGTCTCGATGTTGCCCACAGTGAGAAAGCCGAAGTTGGTTGGCTTCCGGATGAGAAAATCGGGCGCTCCGGCCTTGGTACGCTTGGGCTCATTTGTGAATTCAAGGCTGGGGGCTAGCTGTTTGAGCAGTGCACGCAGAGCGTCGCGGTAGTCGTGCTCACCCGCTATATGGCACCCGGCGCTATCAAGCTTTGAGTATCCCTGTTGAATAGTGGTGAAGTAGGCTTCGATCGGAGCAGCGGCATTTGCAGGCATCTAATGGCCCCCGATAAAGTTACGAAATTCCGTCTTCGTGTTACACGCGTTAGAACACCTTCTTCAGCAAACCTATAGCCCCCTGCTTCCACGGCACGCGGTGCGACACACCGGACGCGCCCTCGAACTTGTCGCGGTTCTCGATGTACCACTTGAAGTTACGTAGCAGAGCGTCTTTGTTCGAGTACTTGGGCTTGTAGCCTAGCTGCTTCTCGGCTTTTTCTATCGACACGAAGGAGTCTTTGGAGGCGGTTTCATATACCCATTTGTAAAGGGGCGAGACGTGGAGCGCCTCGAGGAAGCGTAGCGCCAGGATGGCAGGCGTGGCGGGGAAGCCGAGTATCTTTTTGCCTTTGCCTGCGTAGTCGAGCACAGCCTGATAATCTTTCTTCATGGTCGTGAAGCGCTTGGCTCCGATGTTGAAGGTATCGTTCACCGTTTCTTCAGGAAGAGTCATGCAGAGGTGGATCGCCTCGCACAGGTCTTCCACATCGAGTAGCTGGTAGCGGTTCTTGCCGCTGCCTATCATCGGGAAGTTGTGTCCTTCGAGCGCCCAGTCGTAAAGTAGAGCGAACACACCCAACCTCTCCGGGCCAATGAAGGACTTCGGCCTGATTATCGGCACGACCATCCCCTTGCCCCGGTACTCCAGGCAGACCATCTCGGCCTGTATCTTTGCCTGACCGTATGGGCCAACCCCTTCGAGCTTATCGTCCTCATAAAGGGGGTGGTGGTCTGGGATGCCGTAGACCGCTGTTGACGAGATGTGCACCGCGCGCTTGACTTCGTGCCGGTGGGCAACCTTGAGTACCATGCGTGTGCCTTCTACATCGGTCGTGTAAATATCTTTGGCCGAGTAGAGGGGGAGGGCGGCAGCCGTGTGCACGACCATATCAACGCCCTCCATCGCCTGCTCCACGTCGGCCTCTTTACGGATGTCGCCTTTGACGGTAGTGATCTTGTCCTTCATATCAGGATAGTCGAAGTCGGCCATATCGAGGGATACTATGTCGTAGCCCCTATCGTACAGGTATCGAACAAGGTTGATACCGAGGAACCCGGCCCCGCCTGTGATAAGTACTTTCATGTCGTGTGTTGCAAGCTCCTTATTGTCGAGTGGTCAGGAAGGGTAAGATTGTGCTTATAGGGCTTGATGAGCCTGGCTGCCCCTCACCTGCTCAACCAGCTCGCGTATGGCATCGGTGACCGCTTGCGGCTGGTCGATCTGTATAAAATGCCCGCTATTTTCTACAGCAACGAACTTGCTGTTTGACGACAGCCGGGCGAGGTCTCTCTGCAGTTCGTGCCACATATTATGCATATGCGTTCCAAGCCGGGGGTCCGGAATCCTGATACGGAACTCGCTGGCCGCCAGCACGATCATCGGCAGGTCACCCAGTGACGTGACAGCGCGCCCCTGCTCATGGCTCGTTAGTTGATCGAAGCCTTCAGGGTTCTTGGTGGGGTCTTTGTAATCTTGCGTGAAGGACTGCCTGAATGCCTTGAAGCCCTCCGGGTCGTGCGGCGTCTCTGGTGGCAGAGCCTTCTCGATGCGGGAAAATTGATCCTGGTGCATTGAGTCAACCATCACCAACCCTACAACTTCGTCAGGATATTTATGGGCAAATATACGCGCATTGAAGCCGCCAAGCGAGTTGCCGACAAGTATGTACGGTCCAGGCACGCGCGCGTTTGCTAGCAGGGTATGCAGGTCGGTCACCATATCCTCGCTTGTGCGTGGCGTAGGTGCTGGATCGCTCGTCCCCCTGCCGGCCCGGTCGAAGGCACACACGCGTGTGAACTGGGCAACTGCCTGCTGAACCGTGGCCCAACTGCCGCTCTCGGTCGCCATGCCATGCTCCAGTATCACGGTGGGACTGCCTTCGCCCATGCAGGTGATATAAAGGCGGCGCCCGCCTACGTCTACCAGCATCTCCTCACCCGATTCGCCGGTTGTTTCAGGCCCGTCCTGGTCTACCTTGTTTGTGGAATCAGTCATGCCCATTGCTGCCCTAGCTCCTTTCGCGTTTTGACCTCGCCATTGAAGATTACGACCCTATCCTGTGGGGTGGCTTCTGAGATGTTGCCTTCGGGGTCCTGCCAGGGTGTGCCAAGACGGGCGACTTCCTCCTCTACGTTTGCCTCGTCCAGCTTGATGAAGAGGGGAACGGGTGTGCCCAACTCCTGGCCGGGGGGCAGTTCGTGGACGGCCCATTTTTCCTTGTGTACGTCACCGCTGTACCCTAACATCTCATGCAACTTTTGGGCAGAGAAGGGGATGAAGGGCGCAGTCAATATCTTCAGCATGTCGATAACCGAGAGCACAACGTAAAGCGAGGTAGCGGCGCGCTCGCGGTCTGTCTTGAGCATTTTCCAGGGCGCGGCCTCGTCGAGGTAACGGTTGGCTTCGGTAGCGACCGCCATCACCTCGTGCAATGCCTCCTTGAACCGGCAGGCTTCAATCAAAGCGCCGACCTTTGGGAACGCATCTCGCGCCAGGGAAAGCAGGGCGTTGTCCTGCTCCGTTAGCTGACCCGGCTGCGGCACCTTACCATCGAAGTTGCGCGATGTGAAGGTGAGCACACGATGGACCAGGTTGCCATAGGTTGCCACTAATTCATCGTTATTGCGACGGTAGAACTCGGCCCAGGAGAAGGCGGTATCGCGCGTTTCAGGCGCATTAATGGTCATGAAGTACCGAATGGGGTCAGGCTCGTACCTGTCGAGGTAGTCGGGCAGCCACGGAACCCCACCACCCCCACGGCTGGTGCTGGCCTTATCGCCGCTCTCGCCGGTGAGGAACTCGTTGGCAGGCACATCATATGGAAGCATCAGCCCGCCGTAGCCAATAAGCATAGAAGGCCATATGACCGTGTGGAACGAAATATTGTCTTTGCCGATGAAATAGTAAGACTGGCTCGGAAGAGGATCGCCTTCTTCCTGCAGCCACCACTCTTTCCAGGCATCGGGATCGCCCTGCAGAGTAGCCCATTCCACCGTGGCGGACAGGTAGCCCTTGACTGCATCGAACCAGACATAGATACGCTTGCCCTCGTACCCTTCCAGCGGGATAGGTACACCCCACTCTATGTCGCGTGTGTAAGAGCGGCCCTTCAGCCCCTCACGTATCCAATTGAGGGTAAAATTGACTACGTTTGACCGCCAGTGCTCCTTCCCGTGCTCCAACCATTCAAGGAGGGGCTTTTCGAGCTTGGGCAGGTCGAGGAAGAAGTGCTCGCTAGCGCGGAATTCGGGTGTGCTACCACACAGTTTGCACTTTATGTCAAT
>JBBRVL010000139.1:0-8910 GCA_038246925.1 Chloroflexia bacterium | reverse complement strand
CCTACTGGGTGCAGAAGGTGCAGGACGCACTTAATGATATGGGCAAAGCGATCAGGGGCAGCAAGGTACTGGTGCTAGGAGTGGCTTACAAGAAAGATGTGAGCGACATACGGGAGTCCCCCGCCCTCGACATTATACACCTCCTTGAGAGCAAAGGTGCCCGCGTACGTTATCACGATCCCTACGTGCCCGCCTTCCACCACGATGGCATGGAGATGGTGGGGGTGCCCGACGCGGAGATTGGCGAGGTCCTCATGGAGAGCAACTGTGTAATAATCATCACCGACCATTCAGCCTACGACTGGGAACTGGTTAGGCAGAGCGCGAAGCTCGTGGTCGATACGCGCAAGGTTCTGGGTTGCGATCGGAAGAGTACAACCGAGCACGTCAACAGTCGTACTTTGGCTGCGATCCACTCATAGTGGGGTTATATGATGGTATGCAGGACAAGAAGGAGACAGGTCGCTTTACAGATGGGCAAGCCTGGCGGGGAGTACAGGTAGTGAAACCAAGCGGGGCCGCCTCGCTAACGTCGCGAGGGTAGCGGCAATGCATGTTCTGTGAACCAATCGACTTTTCCTGGCCCCATAGGGGCAATTTGGCGCAAAAGGTAGCTAATGGCGAGTACTGAAGTCGAGTTGAAAACTGAAGCAAAGGCGGCTGATGCGCAGGTCTATGCTCCTGCGCAAGCACCCGGCAACGTGCCTGTCACTATTATCCAGCCGTCCAAGGGTTGGGTGTCCCTCAAGCTGAAAGAGCTATGGGAGTACCGCGAGCTGCTCTACTTCCTCACCTGGCGCGACATCAAGGTACGCTACAAGCAGACCGCCCTCGGTGCGGCCTGGGCTATCATCCAGCCTTTCTTTACCATGATTGTCTTCAGCCTTTTCTTCGGCAATCTGGCGAAGATACCATCTGATGGCATCCCCTACCCGATCTTCGCTTACGCGGCGCTTGTTCCCTGGACCTTCTTCGCCAATGGGCTGGGGCAAGCCTCCAATAGCCTGGTGGGTAGTGCGAACCTGATCAAGAAGGTCTATTTTCCACGCCTGGCGGTGCCGATCTCCACTGTACTGTCTGGAGTGGTAGACTTCGCGCTTGCGTTTGTGGTGCTGCTGGGGATGATGCTTTGGTTCGGTATTGTGCCGACCCTTGCCATACTATGGCTGCCGATCTTCCTGCTGCTGGCGCTGGTCACGTCGCTGGGTGTCGGCCTGTGGCTCTCCGCGATGAATGTGCAGTTCAGGGATGTGCGCTATGTAGTGCCCTTCCTCACCCAGTTCTGGCTCTTTGCGACCCCCATCGCCTACCCCAGCAGTCTGCTGCCTGAGGCATGGCGCACGGTGTACGCGCTCAACCCGATGGTAGGTGTGGTGGAAGGTTTTCGCTGGGCATTGCTCGGCACGAACACAGCGCCTGGGCCGATGATCGTCGTATCGTCGGTAGCGGCGCTTGCCATACTGGTGAGCGGGGCGTTCTACTTCCGGCGGATGGAGAAGACCTTTGCGGATGTCGTTTAATCGTGTGCTGAAGCATGTTGTTCATGTGCTATTCTGGGTTGGAGTGTTGCTTCTCCTGGCATGGCGAGTACCCACCATTGCGCACGGCTTCACGATTAAGCAGGCCCCACACAGGTAGGATACCTCTAGCTGCCCCGAGCAGCGCATGGCAGATGCACTTATGGCACTTAGGCGCACTTATTCACCACCTGCATATTCTTGCAGAGCACGGCTCAACAAAGGCACAAGAGCTTAGGACCAAGATCGATTTAGGTTAGCGGTAGTAGCATGACGACTGATTGCAATACCCAGCAGCGCGAGTATCCCATTGTTCGAGCGTGGATAGCCCAAGCATGAGAGTACTAGGACTGGTGCCTGCCCGAGGAGGCTCCAAAGGCGTGCCGCGGAAGAATATCCAGCTTCTCGCAAGCAGACCTCTGCTGCACTATACAGCCGTCTGTGCCTTTGCTGCAAGCAGACTATCCAAGGTCGTGCTAAGCACGGACGACACAATAATCGCGAGGGTTGGGAAGGAATACGGGCTTGATGTACCATTTCTTCGCCCGTCTGAACTCGCTCAGGACGACACGCCGATGCTGCCGGTGGTACAGCACGCCATAGCTTATCTTGAGCAGCAGGGCGAGTACTTTGACGCGATTTGCCTGCTTCAGCCAACAAGCCCTCTGCGGATGCCAGCAGACATAGACGCATGCATCGAACTCTTGGAGGAAAGCGGCGCTGATGCTGTAGTAAGCGTCGGATTGGTGCCAGCCAAGTTCAACCCTCATTGGACCTATTTTCAGGACCAGAGCGGGTGTCTTCGTCTAAGTACTGGAGAACAAGATCCCATTTCGCGACGACAGGCGTTGCCTCAGGCTTTCTACAGGGATGGTTCTATTTTCGTCACGAGAAGAGATATATGTATGGAAGAGAACAGCCTTTATGGGCGGCGAGTAGTCGGGCATCTCTCTCAAGGACCAGCGAATCCCGACATAGACACGCTGGAGGACTGGGAGCAGGTTCAACGTCTGTTGGAAGAAAGCCGATTCGAGGTCATGGGTTTGGAGTCGCACACGTGAAACCCAAGTCTAACGACATGAATGTGTCCGAGCAGCTTTGGAACTGCTATAACTTCCTGCTATTGAGTCCTGATCTCTCGCGCATCCGTAAGCTCTTAGTGCGTCAGAATCTGTTTGTCCAGTCGCTGAGTATTCCGGGGGACATAGTCGAATGCGGAGTGTTCAAAGGAGCCGGGCTACTCTACTGGGCGAAACTAGTGGAGATCCACGCGCCTAACAGCCAGAAACGCGTTGTTGGCTTTGATATCTTCGGGGCGTTTCGCAGTGTCCCACTGGAAGAACCCGAACAGGATATTGCGGCAAGACATGATCAACTTACCGAGGAAAGCGGTGTGACCCTCGACCAAATCATGTCCAATGTGGAGGCAGCGGGACTCACCCATCGGATCGAACTTATCCAAGGCGAGATTGAGCAAACTGCCGCGGCTTATGTGGCATCGCACTATGGCAGCAGGATCTCGCTCTTACATCTGGACCTGGATACGTATAGCGGTACAAAGGCCGCACTAAAGGCGTTTTGGCCAGTGCTCAGTCGAGGTGGATTAGTTGTCTTCGATGAGTATGGAGTTCCAGGTATGGGAGAGTCGCAGGCTGTGGACGAGTTTTTCGCCAGCACCGATTTGCGGCCTTTCGCAGTGCCATTTGCAGAAACGCCAACGGCCTTCTTGGTTAAACCATGAAGCGCAAGGGAATATCTATATGAAACCAGAGAAACCAGAGATAAGATTGGGCCGTCGACTCGTCGGTCATGAGCACCCGCCACTGGTTATTGCGGAGATAGGCATCAATCATGAGGGGAGTGTGGCGAAGGCCATTCGCATGATTGATGATGCTTATTCTGCTGGATGCGAGTGCGTGAAGTTCCAGTCGCACGTAATAGAGGACGAAATGATCCCAAATAGCGTAGTGCCAGGCAATGCTACGGAAAGTATCTGGGACATTATGGTTCGTTGCGCCCTCACTGAGGAAGAAGAGCGCCACCTTAAGGAGTATGTAGAGGAAAAGGGAATGATATATCTTTCCACTCCTTTTTCTCGGGCTGCTGCTGAGCGCTTGGAGCGGATGGGAGTTGCTGCTTTCAAGATAGGTTCAGGGGAATGTAACAACTATCCTCTCATCAAGCATATTGCCGCTTACGGCAAACCTGTGATCCTTAGCACCGGGATGAACGATATCGACTCTATTGCTCCGGCCGTCCATATATTGCGTGAGGCTCGTGTGTCGTATGCACTGCTACATTGCACCTCGATCTATCCCACTCCCTACACGAAGGTGCGTCTTGGTGCCCTATATACGATACAGGAACACTTTCCTGATGCAGTTATAGGGCTAAGTGATCATTCACTTGGGAACTATACGTGCTTTGCTTCAGTGGCGCTTGGCGCACGTATCTTGGAGAAACATTTCACCTCTGACAAAGACTGGCCTGGTCCAGATGTAGCAATTTCGCTGGATCCTGCAGAATTAAGGCAACTTGTTGAAGGCAGCGCGGCTATTTACCAAGCTCTTGGTGGTACAAAGGACATCCTCCCTGAGGAACAGCCTACAATTGACTTCGCATATGCATGTGTAGTAGCTACGCAGAACATTAATCCTGGCGAGCATCTGAGCCGCAGCAACGTTTGGGTTAAGCGGCCTGGTACGGGGCAGATAAGGGCAGCAGAGTATGAAGCTGTGTTAGGCCGGACCGCACAGAAGCGCATTGCAAAGGATGCTCAACTGAGGTGGGACGATCTTGATTAGTAGCTATCCAGTACCTGTACAACGCACATCTGAGCGCAAACGCATCATCTTCGTCTCTGGAACCCGGGCGGATTTTGGCAAGTTGAAGCCCCTGATAGCCAAGGTAAATGATTCCGGGGAGTTCGAATACCAGATTTTTGTCACCGGTATGCATATGCTGGCTCGCTACGGTTCGACTGTAAATGAGGTGATCAAAGCGGGATTCACGAATATTTTCCCTTTCATCAATCAGGATAGTAGCGTAAGCTCACAGATGGATATGGCGCTGGCGAATACCATCATAGGTCTGGGGCATTATGTGCGTGAGTTTCAACCCGATCTCATTGTAGTGCATGGTGACCGTGTAGAGACCCTAGCCGGGGCCATTGTCGGCGCATTGAACAACATCCTTGTTGCGCACGTGGAAGGCGGCGAGGTATCAGGCACTGTAGACGAGTTGATTCGTCATTCTGTCAGCAAACTGTCTCATATGCACTTCGTTGCCAATGAAGTGGCACGTCGGAGGTTGATCCAGATGGGAGAACTGCCCGAAAGGGTATACGTCATTGGTTCTCCTGACATAGACATAATGCTCTCTGAGGAGCTTCCCACCTTGGCTGAGGTGCAGGCCAGATACGACACAGAATTCTCCCAGTATGCCATTCTTCTGTACCACCCTGTCACGATAGAGCTACATACCATTAGGCAAAACGCGAACCATGTCCTGGATGCTGCGTTGGAGTCCGGCTTAAATTTCGTGGTGTTATACCCGAATAATGATACAGGTTCTGAAGTGATCTTGGAAGTATATGAACGACTGCGTGGGAACCCCCGCTTCCGAGTTCTGCCATCTATGAGATTCGAGTTCTTCTTAACGCTCTTGAAGAACTCAACGGCGATAATAGGCAACTCGAGCGCGGGCATCAGAGAGGCTCCGGTGTATGGAGTACCAACAGTGAACATCGGATCGCGACAGATAAATCGTTTCCACTACCCGTCGATTGTCAACGTTCAAGATAGCAAGCCTGCAATACTGGCGGCTCTCAGTGAACTGCCTAATTCTATAGTTCCATCAACTCACTTCGGTACGGGCGAAAGCGCCAAACGGTTCATGGAGCACTTGCACTCCCTCTCCTTCTGGGAAACATGCCCGCAAAAGCAGTTCAGGGAGCATCCAGAGAACCAATACACGATCCTTGGTTGATATCATGAGTGACATCGCAATTCGAGTAGAAAACCTCTCCAAGCTCTACCGCATAGGCGGCAAGCAGGAGAAATACCGCACCCTCCGCGACACTCTCTCCGATGCCGCCACCGCCCCCTTCCGCCGCGTGCGCTCAGCCTTCCAGCGAAACGGTCAGGCCCGCACCGAGGACAACACTATCTGGGCGCTCAAAGACGTCTCCTTTGAAGTAAAGCGAGGCGAGGTAGTAGGCGTCATAGGGCGCAACGGCGCGGGCAAGAGCACCCTCCTCAAAATCCTCTCCCGCATCACCGAGCCATCCTCCGGCCGTGCCGAGATCCATGGCCGAGTAGGCTCCCTCCTTGAGGTGGGCACCGGCTTCCACCCTGAGCTGACGGGCCGCGAGAACATCTACCTCAACGGGGCCATCCTCGGCATGAAGCGCGCCGAGTTGGAGCGCAGGTTCGACGAGATCGTGGACTTCGCCGAGGTGGAGAAGTTCATTGATACGCCTGTGAAGCACTACTCGTCCGGTATGTACCTGCGCCTGGCCTTCGCGGTCGCCGCGCACATGGAGACGGAGATACTGCTGGTGGACGAGGTGTTGGCGGTGGGGGACGCCCAGTTCCAGAAGAAGTGTTTGGGGAAGATGGGCGAGGTGGCGCAGCAGGGACGGACAGTGCTCTTTGTTAGTCATAATATGGGGGCTGTCCGTTCTTTATGTAATGAAGGCTTACTCCTAGACTCTGGCAGGCTTAATCAGCATGGAGACATCAGCGGAACAATAAACGCGTATTACGTAAGTATCGGCGCGCTCCAGGGACGGGAGACCAGCCGAGGTCCTGCCAAAGCAAATAGTTCGGGATTCGGGCCAATTGTGATAGGACAAAATGAAAAGGGCGCGACCACACAATCAGGAGAGTTAAGCGTTTCGACTACTCTGACTGTAAATCAGGATATTCCTGGATTTTACATCTTCTGCATATTGGAGGATATGCAAGGCAGAACCGTGTTTCACTTGCGCGAGCAAAGCCGCGATCTCGGACTGGATCACATTCCTGCTGGCAGCTATGTTATGGCTTTAAAGTTACCCCCGCTATGGCTCAACCCCGGTCTTTACTCAATCCATTTTAAGGTGCTCTTTTCGGGTGGGCGCACCTCTGAAAGACATGTGTCTGATAAGTTTCCACTGGATATAGCAGGGGTCAGTAGCGTATCTGATTCCATATTGCATCCTCAGGCCTTGTGGTCCGTCGAACAATCAGGGAAAAGAACGTGACTCTGTCGCGTCGGCACAGCTACGGCCCTATTCCTGGAACAATCATGATAAAGAAAATCGCGAGAAAGATAAGAAGTATACTTGCTACCCTTATAACAAGGGTGGTGGGTATGCGCCTATCGGTTGAGACGCATCAAGGCGGCAGGGTCATAGCAGCACGCGATGTGGAGGGCTTGCGCCATGTCGCCTTTGGGGGTAAGAACGCCGTGGGGCGGGGGGCCGTATTCGGGGGTGAAATCTCCGTGGGGTTTGGCACAACGATTGGTCCAAATGATTGCCTAAATGGGCCCTTGAGCATAGGTAACTATTGCCAATTGGGGGCAGGGGTTGGTATCTACGGCAAAGACCATCCTAAATCTTACGCTTCAATCTACATCAATAGGAATCTCTTCGACGGCCGGTTGGACGAGCATTCACGCGTTGAAAAGGTCCAAGTGGGGCATGACGTGTGGATAGGGCACGGCGCTATCCTCCTAAGAGGAGTATCAGTTGGTACTGGCGCTATTATAGGGGCCAATGCCGTTGTCACGTCGTCGGTTCAACCTTATGCTATTGTTGCCGGAAGCCCAGCTCGGGTTGTACGGTTGAGATTTCCCGAGGAAATTGTCGACCTTTTCCAGCAATTCCGATGGTGGGAGATGACACCCGAAGAACTTATAGAATATGAGGATATTTTCCATGTTGATTTCAACAAGGAAACTAACAGAGGAGTTGAGCTTCTAAGAGATGCTATCAAACGGCGAAGACACGTGCAACATGAGATTAAGCAGGGCATAGCAAGCACATGAACCTGGCTCTCCTCCTCCCCGACGGCGTAGGCATCCGCAACTTCCTCCTGGGTGGCTTTCTCAGGCAACTAAGCGACAATGCCCAAACGCACATCCTGCATATAGTTCCGGACCATCTGTTGGAAACCTACGCAGACGCGCAAAACAGCAATGTGCAGTGGCATCCCCTTGTTCCTTATCGAGAGACGCCCGCCTCGTTCACCCTGCGCTACTCTTTAGATTACGCGCAGATGTACTGGGCTGACACGTTCGGCATGCGTCACAACCGCAGCAAGCAGATCAGCGGCTCTACAAGAACGCAGGCCGCGCGGCGATTCGCCAGGCTGGCCGGGCGCATGGCGGCAGCGCCGGGCCGAATACAAGCCCTCGACCGGCAACACTGCCGCGTGGTCGAGCGCCTGCCCGAAGTTGAGCATTACCGCAGGCTGCTTCAGGAGATACGCCCCTCGGTCCTCTTCTGCTCTCACCAGAGGCCGCCCATCATCTTGCCCCCTGTGCTGGCCGCCAGGTCGCTGGGCATTCCCACCGCCACATTCATATTCAGTTGGGACAATCTCACCAGCAAGGGCCGCATCGCCGCGCCTTTCGACCACTACCTGGTGTGGAGCGAGCATATGCGTGGGGAGCTCCTGCGCTACTACCCGGACGTATCTCCCCATCGGGTGCATGTCGTCGGTACGCCTCAGTTCGACACTTATGCAGACGAGAGTCTCATCTGGTCCCGACACGAGTTCTTCCAACGGGTGGGCGCCGATCCGTCGCGCCCGCTGATTTGCTACTCGGGAGGCGACACCGGAACCTGCCCCGAAGATCCACAGCACGTGCGGGTACTAATGAAACAGATACGTGACGGTCGCACCGAGGGTAATCCGCAGGTATTGCTCAGGCCCACACCCGTAGATGAGGGCAGCAGATACGATGCCGTACGACGCGACTACCCCGATCTCATCTTTGCCCCGCCAGCGTGGGTACACACTAAACCTGGAGACTGGTCTCGCTCCCTACCTCTGCCCGACGATGTGCAATTTCTCGCCAACCTAACCTGCCATGCCAACCTCAACGTCAATATGGCTTCCACTATGACTCTGGACTTTGCTATCCACGATAAGCCAGTAGTGAACATCGCTTTTGACGTAGCAAGCCCGCCGCCCTTCGGCGTGCCGGTACGGGACTTTTTCTACAAGTTTGAGCACTACCGCCCGGTCATACAGCTAGGTGCCGCCCGCCTGGCCTGCTCACCCGAGGAGTTGGCGCAGCACATCAACGCGTATCTGCAAGACCCCACGCTCGACCAGGCTGCGCGCCGCAAGCTCGTTGATCTGGAGGTAGGGCTTCCGGTCGGGCACTCCAGCAGAAAGAT
>JBBRVL010000138.1:0-9092 GCA_038246925.1 Chloroflexia bacterium | reverse complement strand
TAGCCGCCTGTACGCTACAACTCCTACAGTCACCAAAAGGGGTGGGCGTGAAGTACCAGTGGGCACCGTTATCTTTGACCCAGATGGCGAATACTTCTGGCCTGATGATAAAGGTCGTCCTGGACTGTGTGATGTACCTGAACTTATAGACAAGCTCGTAGTATTCACCTCGCGCAGGGGACCTAGTCCTTTTTACCAGTCATTCGTGGCTGGCGGTATCAAGTTAGATATCCGGCAACTTAAACCCTCGGACATAGTTGCAATTGCGCTTGGCCCCGAACGGCAAGACCAGCAAAATGTGCGTAAGTTGCGTGGGCTGAATCAGCAGAGCTGGCAAGAGCTCGTTAACCTAATAGATGAAAGTGGTAATTCGGCTGATCTGGCACGGATTAGCAAGCTCTTAGATCTGGATAGCAGACAAGATGTTGAGGCTTTAGCAGCCCGTTCTAATATGACGGCCATTGTTCGGATGCTCCACGACAAGAGTAGCCAATTGATGGACAAACTTCTGTATGCTCTATCTAAAGGAAAGTTATGTGTGGTTGATGTATCACAGCTTCGAGGGGGTCCAGCCCTCACTCTTTCCGGCCTGATCTTACATCGCATCTTTGAGCGTAACCAACAAGAGTTTACCGAAGCTGACTCTCAAACTATACCTACTATTGCGGTGGTAGAAGAAGCTCAATCTGTTCTAAACGATAAAGCCAGTGCTGCCGGTCCTTATGTTGCCTGGGTCAAGGAGGGACGCAAATACGACTTGGGCGCGGTGCTCATTACTCAGCAGCCAGGCAGCATTCCAGCTGAAATCCTCAGCCAGGGAGATAATTGGTTCATTTTCCACTTATTGTCTGCCCATGACCTGAACAGCGTTCAAAAGGCAAATGCACACTTCAGTGAGGATATCTTGAGCGTCCTATTGAATGAGCCTATTCCCGGCCACGGCGTATTTTGGAGTTCAGTTGGCGGCAAACCTTATCCAATTTCGCTACGTATTCTCTCTTTTGAGCATCTTTATCCCTTACTCGACCCTGAGTACAATCAGCCTGCAGCAAAAACCTTTGCCGTCCAGTTACGCGAAGAATTTGCATCTACCTTGGCCACCCTTACTGCTACTATTAGCTCGTTAGGAAATGGTCATGAAGATACTGCGGATATAGACCCTCTAGTTGTTTATGAGGAAGCGTGCTATGGAGCGCTTGTCTCTAATCAGAACTTGTGGGATCGCGTCAACAGCAGCACCGGAGTGCCTTGGAGAGCAGTAACAACCTTCTTCGTGGGGCAACTGCCTGAGAGTCTAGACAACGTTGACAATATTGCATACACCTTAGTACCAAAGGTGCTTACACGAGCTTTTGAAGCTCAAAGCCTACAGTGGGAATCGTACAAACGGCCTAGCATGGACGGCTCCAAGCAAGTTACGTACGTCCGAAGGAAAGCGACGTGATTAGCAACTCCGATAGCTACGCCACGGTAAGCGAAGAGATTATCAATAGTTTGGCAAATGACAAGCCGATTCTTGACCAATTGCGAGCCGAGATACGCACGCTCAAGAGCAAAACACAACGTATTTACCCCCGTACCGCTACCTCCGTTTCGCTGGTGGGCACAGATGGGGGTAATAACCAGTTGCGATTTGATCCCTTCCTCATCCAAATTGTGCGCGTCGTTGACTCTAGCAACAACGAATATTGCCTTGAAGTTATTACACCTACAACAAACGTGCGTCGGCTCTCTGAAATACAGTTCACTGAGAACACTGCACTGGGTGAAATGATGGTGTACCTGGGCGTGTCTACTCTGTCGGAACTCAGCCACATGATCCGTCCCACAGAAATAGGCAGGCCTGTTAGTCCAAGTTGGGTGCAGGTATATCGTGAGTTGACAGAATGGGCGGTCTTGTTCCGGGTGCTCCGCACCAAGGATTTTGGCACTGACACCCTGATCGTCTTCGATGGCCTGCTAAGAAGTAAGGTGTTCGCCAGGGATCTTTTCGCTAAATACCGTCAAGGCATACAAGAAGGGATTGATGCCCAAGGTCGCAAAGGACGCAAGATGTATTTGGTCGGTGTAGCCAAGCATAGTAAAGTTCTCGCACGTTATGCTCTTGCTATGGCATTAGAGGGCGTACTAAGTACTGAATATCCAGCCTTCATTGAAATAGACCGTGAGATTGAAGAAAAAGTTTATGTTTGGTCGGAATATGCGCGAGGTGATGAGAACGTTAGTGCAATGGGAGAAGTCAATAAATACGTCGGTGGTAAGATGTTCTTTGTGAAGTTTGGCGACCGCGCCAGAGACCCAATTTGGCCCATTGACGTTTATTCGTCCCAGTTAGGAGATGCTCAGAAAATTATGGGCTACTTGCTCGCTGATGCTATTAATGGCTTTCCGGTTCCGCTCTATCCACAATGTTTGCAGAAAGCCCATGAACACGCCGCCCTTGTTGGCTTTGACTTTGACGTGTTGCAAGATCAGATATTTGAGGGATTACGTCGAGTCTTGAGCGGCGAAGAGACAATACTGGATACCTTCCGCCTTCGTGATGCGGACCCTTCACAAGCGCGCTATGAATGAGCCCGCTGAGGTTTTACACCTAGAGCATGCATGGCCCGAAACGGCACAGAACCTAACTGCTGCTACCCTCGAAGCTGAAAACACGACCCTTAACGGTATTTGCGCCTATTTTACAATGTTCCCTCTTGTGTTTCCTTATGAAATCCTAAGTGCTCATGCCCAATCAAACCAGTGGGTTTTGGATCCTTTCTGTGGGCGCGGCACCACCAACTACGCGAGCCGCCTTCTAGGTCTCCCAACGGTCGGCATTGACAGCCACCCTCTTGCTGTGGCATTGTCACAAGCTAAACTGGTGACGACTAATACCACCGCCATCGTATCCGCAGCCCGTCGTATCTTGGAACAAGTACCAGTAACCATTGCTATACCCAACGATGAATTTTGGAAGCGCGCGTTCCACCCTGATGTGCTGATTCTGTTGTGTAGGTTGCGCGAGGGTCTATTGTATGATTGCCGCTCTGCCGCGCGCAAAGCTTTGCGCGCTATTCTGTTGGGCGCTCTACACGGTCCACTCACGAAAACTATTCCGTCCTATTTCTCCAACCAAATGCCGCGCACCTTCGCGCCGAAGCCTGCTTACTCAGTGAGGTTTTGGCAGCAACACAACTTAGATGCGCCTAATGTTGATGTATTGGAGCTTATCAAAACTCGAGCGACACACTACTTCGGAACACCACTTCAGCAGGCAATAGGACGCATCATACATGGTGATAGTCGTAATAAAGCTGTGCTCAACAAAATACCTGAGCCCGTACATTGGGTCATTACATCACCACCATACTACGGTATGAGGACATACCTACCTGACCAATGGCTTAGGCTATGGTTCCTGGGAGGGCCTGCCGAAGTAGTTTACTCCCAACACAACCAAGTGCGGCACTCCAGTGTGGAGCAATTTACTGAAGAACTTCGACAAGTCTGGCGAAATGTAAGTACAATTTGTGATAATCAGGCTAACCTTATTATCCGCTTTGGTGGTATCAACGACCGGAAGGCTGATCCGGTCAGCATTCTCGAAGGTTCCTTTGCAGGTTCGGGGTGGCGGATTAGAGCAAAACGTTCCGCGGGGTCAGCAGCTCATGGCCGTAGGCAGTCTTTGCATTTTGCTACTTCTCAGCAGAAAGCCATTGAAGGAGTAGATGTCTGGGCTGTTCGCGCATTTGGTGGATAACAAGAAGGGCAGTCACAAATGACTGCCCTTCTCTTCAACTACTAGCTTGCCAGATTACCCTATACTACCTTCCATCTGAAGCTCGATTAGCCTGTTCAGCTCGATGGCGTATTCGAGGGGGATTTCCTTGGTGATAGGCTTCTAAAGTTGAGATACCAGCTTATCGTAGTCGGAATGAGAGCCAATCCAAAACCAGATAATATCCTCGCCCTCACGCACTCCAACGGCACGATAGTCAAGGTTGATACGCGCTGAATAGATAGGTTTTGTGGGATGGACCTGCTTGAAGTACAAACTTGAATGGTAAGGGTCCTGCGAGAACCGCTGATAGGCTTCTCGGGCTTCTTGTTGGACGCGCTGTGGAAGTTGGTCAAACGTCTTGCGAAAGCGCTGTGTCGTACGTGACCTCATAGCCTATCGGGAATAAGCTCTTGCGTCCGATGCGCACTGTGCTCGGCAAGCGCTTCATCTGCCAGTTGGGCTAACTTATCAGCACTCTTTGCATAGTTAGCTTCCCACCGTTGCTCTGAAGTAAGTTCCTCAAGTATCCAGGCAGCAAGTTTATCTTGCTCGTGCGTTGAAAGCTTGGACGCTTCACTGAATGCCTTTGCGAGAAGATCTGTCATATCTAACCTCCTACCGTACATTAAAACACGAGCCGGTCTGAATGTCCAGACCGGCTCACTATTGCTAATGCTGACTGTAAGACTACCCGATACTACCTTCCATCTGAAGCTCGATCAGCCTGTTCAGCTCGATGGCGTATTCAAGGGGGATTTCTTTGGTGATCGGCTCGATGAAGTCGCTTCGTGCCGCTGCGGCCTCGTCTGCCCAGCCTACCAGCGTACATCCACAGGATACTTGGCAAGCTCCTCATCCTGGCTGACCAGCGCAGCGCCTTCCACACGGGCCTGGGCAATGAGCAGCCGGTCAAACGGGTCTTTGTGATACGCGGGAAGTTCGTCCAATGCCAGAACGTGGTCAAGCGAAACAGAAAGCACTTGAAGTTGGTTCATCTGCCGATGGCGCTCGATAAGTTCGCGTAATGGTACGCTAACCGTGAGCTTGCCGAGGTTCAGCTTGATCTGTATCTCCCAGACGCTTACAACACTAAGCAGCAGAGTATTACCGGCATCCTGACAGAGCGCGAGAGCGCCTTGTGAAAGTTTATTGGATTGGCCGCTCCACCAGATAAAACTGTGTGTATCCAGCAATAATCTCATCCGGCGCCGGTCCAAAACTCATCGGGTAAAGGCTCATCAAAGTCGTCGCTGGTCCAGATTGCCCCAGGGAATAGATCGGGCGTACGTTGCGGTCGTTCCTGTTCGCCATCCACTGGCAGAATGCGGGCTAGGGTCCTGGTACCATCAGTAAGAATTACCTCTGTGCCTTGGGCCACCAGGGCTAACAACCCGGGCAGTTGCGTTTGCGGATCTCGCACATCGACGGTTCGTGTAGTCATTGTGATTGCACCTCCATACCATGTTGCTTGTAGTCATTATACAAGAAGGAGCGGTCCATACGAGCCACTCCTTCCCATGTCGTTCGCTAATTGAGATCTATTACCCGATACTACCTTCCATCTGAAGCTCGATGAGCCTGTTCAACTCGATGGCGTATTCGAGGGGGATTTCCTTCGTGATAGGCTCGATGAAGCCGTTTACTACCATCGATGTGGCTTCATTCTCGGATATGCCCCTCGACATAAGGTAGAACAACTGGTCTTCGCCTACCTTTGAGACGGTCGCCTCGTGCTGGATGGTGGTCGAGTTGTTGGCTACATTGATCGTCGGGTAGGTGTCCGAGCGGGCGTCCTCGTCGAGCAGGAGGGCGTCGCACTTGACGTTTGCCTTGCAGTGGTGCGCTTCCGAGGCCACTTCGAGCAGGCCGCGATAGGTGGCGCGCCCGGTGCCCTTCGAGATGCTCTTTGATACCACGTTCGAGGTGGTATGCGGGGCCTTGTGGACCATCTTCGCGCCCGCGTCCTGGTGCTGGCCGTTGCCCGCGAAAGCTACCGACAGCACGTCGCCCCTCGCGCCCGGCTCCATCAGCCAGACAGCCGGGTACTTCATCGTCAATTTGCTGCCCAGGTTGCCGTCAACCCACTCCATAGTGGCGTCCTTGTAGGCGGCAGCGCGCTTGGTTACGAGGTTATAGACGTTGTGCGACCAGTTCTGGATAGTGGTGTAACGCACCCTCGCGCCTTCTAGCACGACGATCTCTACAACCGCCGAGTGGAGCGAGTTGGTGGTATAAGTAGGCGCGGTGCAGCCCTCTACGTAGTGGACGTACGCGCCCGGTTCGGCCACGATCAGCGTGCGCTCGAACTGGCCCATGTTCTGCGCGTTGATACGGAAATATGCCTGTAGGGGCACATCTACGCTGACACCGGAAGGGATATAGACGAACGAGCCACCCGACCATACAGCCGAGTTGAGCGCGGCGTACTTGTTGTCGCCAGAGGGAATGATCGTGCTAAAGTATCGCTTGACGATGTCGGGGTACTCGCGCACCGCCGTGTCCATGTCGGTGAAGATGACGCCCAGCTTCTCCAGGTCTTCACGCAGCGAGTGGTAGATAACCTCAGACTCGTACTGCGCGCCGACGCCTGCCAGGTACTTCTTCTCGGCCTCGGGGATGCCCAGTTTGTCGAAGGTGTTCTTTACCTCGACAGGCACATCGTCCCAGCTTGCGCTGTTCTTGTCCGACGCTTTTACATAGTAGTAAATGTCGTTATAGTCTATATCGAGCAGACCGCCCCAGGTCGGTGTCGGCTTGGAGTAGAACTGCTTGAGGGCGCGGAGGCGGAACTTGGTCATCCATTCCGGCTCGCTCTTCATGTGCGAAATCTCGCGCACGATGTCCTCGTCGAGGCCCTTGCGTGACTTGAAGACGTAGTTCTCAGGCTCGCTGAAGCCGTAACGATAGTCCTCTGTTGCCAGCCCTACTTCTACTTTTTCACTATTTGCAACCATGTTATAACCCTCCGATTGTCAACCTGCTACTGCGTATTCAGCCGCTCTGGTGTACAATACTTTTCTATGGAGTAAGATTCTGTATGCTATTCCAACGTAATTATACTCCATGCATGGGTTATTTTCAATGTTTAGACAGCTTTATCTGTTTTTTTGTTGGTGCAAGTAAAATGTGCTCGGTTGATTTGTAAGTGATAATCATGCTGAACGGCTCCTTTGGAGTAGGTAAATCTTCAGTTGCAAGTAAGCTAACACAGATAATTCCAAATAGCATGATCTATGATCCAGAGATTGTGGGCACTTTTCTGCGATACCTTACGGACGGTATACGCGCTCCCGAGGAAGAGACAGGTGATTTTCAGGACATTATGTTATGGCCCACGCTCACGATAGTAACGGCACAACACCTTTTCCGGCAGTATAGGCGCTCATTAATCGTGCCGATGACCATCGCCAATCCTGCATACCTTGAGACAATAAAGAATAGGCTTGGCGCAATTTCCCCGCCGCTTTACCACTTTTGCCTTGTCGCCTCACTCGATACGATACAGGAACGCCTACAGAGCCGGGAAGAAGATATGTCGTGGGCGCGGGGGAAAGCTCAGGAGTATGCTCCATTGTTTAGCGATCGGCGATACGGCGCCCACATCAACACCGAGGGAGTTACTATTGCCCAGGTTGCAGCCCGGATTGAGAAACACATTAAAGATAACCCATCAGGGTCGAACTAGCAGCTAATATGAAGATAGCACTGGCACATGACGATTTAATCCAATATGGAGGGGCAGAGCGCGTAGTGGATGTGTTCCACAGGATCTATCCCTCTGCACCGCTATACACGACCATATACGCAAAAGCCACCATGCCTGCGCATTACCGGCAGTGGGATATTCGCACTTCATTCATGCAAAGGCTTCCGGGCGCGGCGAAGTTTTATCAGCTTTACCTGCCCATTTACCCTCTCGCAGTAGAGCAGTTCGACCTATCGGGATACGACGTGGTGTTGAGCAGCAGCAGTCGCTTCGCCAAGGGAATTATCACTGAAGCAGACACGCTCCACGCCTGCTACTGCCATGCCCCTATGCGCTTCGCCTGGAACTACCATGACTACATCAGGGGCGAGAGGATGGCGGGCAAGCTATTGAAAATCTTGCCCCTGGTGATGCATTATGTTAGACTCTGGGACGAAGTGTCGGCGAAGCGGGTGGACGCTTATATAGCCAACTCGCGGGTCGTTGCGCGGCATATCAAAAAGCGTTACGGCAGTCACGCCACCGTAATCAACCCGCCCGTAGATACGAGCCTCTACACGCCGCAATTGGGGGGCGAGCACGGCGGCTACTTCCTTATGGTGGCCCGCCTTCAGCCGTACAAGCGCATAGATGTCGCCATCGACGCGTTCAACCAGCTAGGGCTGCCGCTCAAGATAGTCGGCAAGGGAAGGCAGGAGGCTGAGCTTCGGGAGCGGGCCAAATCAAACGTCGAGTTCCTCGGAAGCGTGTCGGACGCGGAGCTAAAGAAACTGTATGCAGGGTGCAGGGCCTATGTCTTCCCAGGCATGGAAGACTTCGGCATCTCGCCCCTCGAAGCCCAGGCGTCGGGCAGGCCTGTGATAGCCTACGGTAAGGGAGGCGCGCTCGAAAGCGTGGTGCCCGGTGTAACAGGCGAATTCTTTATCGAGCAAACGGTCGAGTGCCTTGCAGAGACAGTAAACCACTTTGATGACAAAGCATATGACCCGGCCCGGATACGCCTCCACGCCGAGCAATTTGACACAAAGGTCTTCAAGCGCAAGATTGCCACGTTCGTAGAAGAAAAGCTGGCAGATGTACGGAGATAGGGACAAGTCGAGATCTAAAGGAAAGGTGCTATGGAACTGAGGCAATACTGGAACGTTATATGGAGGCGGCGCTGGCTGGTGCTGGCTATAGTGCTGTTAGCAACAGCAATTAGTGCGCTTATGGCAGTCACGGCGCCCAGGACGTTCGAGACAGAGGTAAAGTTTATCACCCGGCAAGAGCCTACACCCGATTCTGCCGAGCAACTATATTTCACATTCGACCGCTATCACAACTGGTTCGCGTCCGAATTCCTGGTCGATGACTACACGCAGATAACCACCAGTGATGCTTTCGCGGCCAGTACCCTGGCAACGATGAGGGAAGATTTCTTCGCCAATAAGGTGATAGAGGACCTGAACAAACAGACGCAAGATGCCACCAATCCCGGCGAGACCCCAAGCCTACGAGGGGAGGAGGACGCCGTCGATAGACTTAAGGGAAATATCAGCGCACTCAGAATGCAAGACATAAAGAATGCCATCGAGTCGGACCGCAGACACCGTGAATTGAGGCTTACTATCACAGCCGGTG
>JBBRVL010000137.1:0-9099 GCA_038246925.1 Chloroflexia bacterium | reverse complement strand
GGGCCGGCACGGGGGCCTGCCCCTACAGCACGTTCCGATTTTTAATGCGACAGCATTATGATGCATCATGCCCCTACGTTAGGTTAGGTTTTGTTGGGTGCTCTTAGTATGCGCAACCTCTAATCAAACCCCAACTGACAAGAAAGGCCCCGTAGTTACGCGGGGCCTTTCTATTATGCCCTAAAGGTGCCGGGCAGTTTGGTTACTTGTCCAGCTTGAACTGGAGCTTGCTATCAGAGAGTAGGGGAGTAAACTCGAAGACAAGACCCTTGGCGGTGATCGGAATCTGGAAGCCACTTTCGCCCTCTAGTTTGCCGTTTGCAGGCACACTTCCGTCCGGTGTCGTTGTTACGTCAGCGAAGAGGTCAACTTTGTATTCTGTGCCTGCGTCGTCTCTAACAAGACCCTGCACGCTGTTTATTACCGCTTTTTCCTCTGCCGTCGTGTTCTCGAAGTTAAGCTTGAGGATTACGTATTCTTTGCCCGCATCGGCGTCGCCCAGCGCGCCCTTTTGTGTGCGGCGAATACTGTGAAGTGTCACCTTCAGTCCGTCAATCTCGCCTGTTTGACCTATGTTCAGGACCTCGGTTGTGGTAGTGCCACTGCCGATGCCAATGTTGGTGCCGATTGTCGGGATAGTGAGCGATTCTGTTGTAGCCGTCGGTTCGCTTGATACTTCAGGCGCATCCGGCACGGTGATCGACGGATCGTTATGCTTTGAGATATTCATTGTAATCTCAAAATCCGAGGCGGGAAGCGCGGTTGGAGTGGGGCCGCCTGGCGTCGGCGTGCCGCCAAAGGCAGCAGTCATCGCATCGGCCAGCATCTTGATTAGAAACGCGAAATCGAGCTTGACCGAAATCTTGTGCATGTACTTGGTCTGCGTATCGATCCAGATCTGACCGCCGCCCAGAGACGGCAACTCCCCCCCAGCCTGTTTTGCTAGATCGCCCGAAGAATCGCCCATCATCTTCGCCGCGTCCAGGCTGAAAGCAAAGTGTCGGACCTTTTTGCCATTCACTGTGTCTTCACCCAGGTCCCGCCAGTCCGTGCTAGCTTCTAGAAGACTGTTCAACCCCTCTACAGGATTGGCATCAGACGCAAACGTCGCTGGGTCAACGATCTTCATGGGATCAGTGTTCGCGGTAGGCTCCTGGCGTTCTACCCACTTGCCGCTGGCGTCCTTTACGAAGACATGGCTCCCCGAGATAAGCTGCTCCATACTCTGACCGGCGAGCGTGCCCTTTACGTAGCCCTTGTCGGGCGCTACATAGTCACCCTGGATGTCAGCCGTCTGCTGGTTATCGGTCGCATCGACGTTCATGGTGTAGTGATAGCTCTTCAGACTGGCCGTCTCATGAACGGCATCTTCGAGCATTTTGACGTCGGAGTCGGAAGCTGCTTTTCCGCCACTGGTCTGTCCGCTGCCCCCACTGACGGCTGTCGGTGCGGCGGTTGCCGTGGGCGGAGCCGACGTAGCAGTGGGCGGCAAAGGTGTCGGCGTAGCAGGCGCTTCGCCCCCACATGCTGTCAAGCCCGCCAGGGCAAGTATAAGAACGATTAATCCAAGACCCATTGCCTTTATTTGTTTCACTACTTTCCTCCTAATTAACGAGCCAATATGACGACCTTGATACAAAATGCACCAGGCTCGCAATATTATAGCGCACTCCTCTATGCCTGTAAAGGTGTGCGGACGAACTTGTATGCGTTAGCCCGCTCAGCGTGGCGCTTCGCAGCGCGGTCGCCCAAACGCCAGGCTTATTGGTCAACCGGTTTGTTGCCATTAGGGGTTGGACTAGCCTGAGCCGGTGGAATCGTTGGTCCTTCAGCCGTTGCAATAGGCTCCGGCACCTCTTGCACAGGTGTCCCCTGTGTCAGCCCTGGCAATGGGATGTCAGTGGGCAGGCCGCTCGTACAGGGCTGATTTTCAGGTACAATAAACGATAGCTTCACCACTGCATCGTAGTTCTTCCGCGTGTCGCAAATCCAACGTATGAACCCTTCGCCTCGCTCACTGTCACTCCCTGTTCTTGGCATGTGCTCCTCGGCCATGACAGTGTAGACAAAGTTTTCGGTCACTCGAGCGCTGTACTGCGCTGCCGAAACGCCTACACGTCTCAGAAAGGCGTCAAATGACTCGCCGGACCGTAGTTCTCCTGCTTTTGCCTGCTCCACAAGTTCTGCCTGCTGTTGTGGCCCAGGGTACTTGTTCTCTTTCTTTGCTTGCTGCTGAATGACCTCCATGTTTATCAACTTATCCAGAGCATCATAGCGCAGTACATCCAGAGCTCGTGTGCCGGTGATACCTTGAAAATTGTCGAAAAATGGCGCGAACAGGGGATCTGCAAGTGCGGTTTGCTTGTCCTTTTCAACGCGCTCATTAAACTCGCGCTCGTAGATAGGGACCCCATTGACAGTTGCGACCACGTTCCCCTTTGGCGCCTCCGGGATAGCCTCAGGCCGGCTCGCGAGCAGATAAATCAGCGCCGCAGCCAGACCGACTGCGAGCACTGCAACGAGGATGTATGCGAGCCGTGAATTGGAGTAAGCGGGTGACATCGTTCTCGTAGGTGACACCTCACGACGGCGTAGAACTAGGTTTGAGGTGTCCTTCCCACTAGGTGTCCCTCCCCGTGGGGCACGCGCTGCCGGCGGGACCGTCTTGGAAGGCGGACTAGATTTCGTGGTACCCGGTTGGACTTTCGACGCGCTAGCTTTCTCTGGTGAAAATAGTGAAGGATTACCATCAAGCAAGGTGCGGCGTTCAGGGTCGAGCAGTAGATCGTGCGCTTCGTTGAGGCGCTCAAGCATCGATATTGCTGCGGGGTCGCCTTTCTGGGCACGAAGCTCATAGCGGTCGAACATCTGATCGTAAGCTGCTTCGATCTCTGCTTCCGAGGTATTTCGGTCTACCTTGAGCAACTTATACGGGTCAGTGGGGGGCATAGATAGTACCTACTCCTAATTTTTCACGGACTCATCAAGAGAAAGCACAGCCATAAATGCTTCTTGTGGAATCTCGACGCTGCCGACCATTTTCATTCTTGCCTTTCCCTCTTTCTGCTTTTCCAGCAACTTACGCTTGCGCGTAATGTCCCCACCGTAGCATTTCGCCAGCACGTTCTTTCGTATCGCGGAAATCGTTTCTCGTGATACGACCTTCGAGCCGATAGCCGCCTGAATGGCAACTTCGAACAACTGCCTCGGTATCAGCCGCCTCAAGCGATCCGTAAGTTGGCGTCCTTGATAATGAGCCTTCTCTCGGTGTGTGATGATGCTGAGTGCGTCTACAGGCTGCCCGTTCACCAGAATGTCCAGCTTCACGAGGTCGGCTTCCTGGTACTCGGCAAACTGGTAATCGAGCGAGGCATAGCCCTGTGTTCGAGATTTGAGCTGATCATAGAAATCGACAATCAGTTCGCCAAGCGGGATTACATAGCCCAGCACAACGCGGTTTTCGTCGAGGTAATCCATCTTCTTGTAACTGCCTCGGCGAGACGTGACCATCTCCATTATTGGGCCGATGAAACGCGAGGGGGTAACGACGCTGATCTCCATCCACGGCTCTTCTATGCTTTTGTACGTACCAGGAGGTGGCATATCCGCCGGATTATCGATTACCATGAGCGTATCATCGTTGCGAACCAATCTGTATTCGACATTGGGCGCGGTCACAAGGAGCGTCAGGTCGTACTCCCTCTCTAACCGCTCACGTATGATCTCCATATGTAATAGCCCGAGGAAACCGCAGCGAAAGCCGAAGCCGAGCGCCACGCTCGTTTCCGGTTCGTAGACAAGCGAGGCATCGTTCAGGTGCAAGCGCTCGAGTGCCTGGCGTAGGTCCTCATAGGCTTCGCTGTCGACCGGGAAAAGGCCCGCAAATACCATCGGTTTGACAGCCTTGTAGCCTGCGAGAGGCTCGCGTGTAGGCTTCTGAGAGTGCGTGATTGTATCTCCAACCTGGCAATCGCGCACAATCTTCAGGCCGGTGGCTATGTATCCTACTTCACCTGTGGTCAGCGTTCTTGTGGCAGTCATGGCTGGCGCAAAAGCGCCAAGCTCAAGGGCTTCCGTCGTAATGTCAGTTGACATAACCAGTAAGGAGTCACCGCTGTTCACATGGCCGTCTACAATGCGAACGTATGCGATCACACCCTTGTAGGAGTCATAGTGGCTATCGAAGACCAGCGCGCTCAGAGGCGCGTCGGTGTCTCCTCTTGGTGGCGGGACGTGTTTTACAATCGCTTCGAGTATCTCCTTTACGCCGGTGCCATCTTTGGCGGACGCCATGATGACTTCGTCGCGGGGAAGCCCAATTACGTGCTCGATTTCATCTGCAACTACATCTGGCTGGGCGGATGGGAGGTCGATCTTATTCACAACCGGGACCATGGCGAGGTCATGCTCCATCGCTAGATAAGTGTTTGCAAGTGTTTGCGCCTCAATTCCTTGTGAGGCGTCGACGACCAACAGCGCACCCTCACACGCTGCAAGAGAGCGGCTTACTTCATATGTGAAGTCGACATGTCCGGGGGTATCAATGAGGTTCAGTTCATAGGTTTCCCCATCGTCCGCCGTATAGCTCATGCGGACCGCGCGCGCCTTGATGGTTATGCCCTTTTCACGCTCAAGCGGCATCGAGTCGAGCAGTTGCTCAACCATATCGCGTGAGCTAACCGTGCCTGTAATTTCGAGCAGACGGTCTGCCAGTGTAGATTTGCCGTGGTCAATATGCGCGATGATGCAAAAGTTGCGTATTAATCGTTGCTCGGGCATGTTACTCGTCAGGGGTAAGGTTAAGAGGACGCCTGCATGGCTCATGGAAAAGCAGACGCATACGCCCAGTATAGGCGTGAGCAGCGCGTTTTGTCAAGCGGATGTGGTGCCGGTACAGGGCTTAATCATTCTCGGGGACAAATGAATGTAGGGGCATGAGCGTAGCGGGGGGGTTGTGTTCGCCTGATAGGGTTATGTGTATTGCAGACAAGGCAAACACAAGGCGAACACAAGGTTCGCCCCTACATTCATGGGTAAGGCTGCCTCCTACCTCTCCCCCGGCGGCGAGAATGATTAAGTCCTGGGTGCCGGTAGGGGTACGATTTTACCAGGGGTTAAGGCGTCTTCAGCGCACCCTCTGTGTATACGTTCCCGAAGTTCCAGAGCATCCATCCGACCGCGCCGTTTTGTTCGGCGGCATCAAGCTCGGCTCGGACCTTTGGAGCGTCGTATTCGACCTTCCTGCTGAAGTCCTGAAGCCAGGGCCGGATACGCGCTGGTGATACGGAGGCCCTTGCCACCGCTCTTTTCGTTGTCTCGCCAACTACTTCCCCAGGGCGCTCAGCAGGCTTGGCGAAATCCATAAAGCCGTCCGGGAAATCGGCGGGGTAGATAGTCGGGCAGATATAATCTACGTTGAGAGCCAACTCTTCCAGGTTGTGGCCGATCCCCTGGTCATCTTGCACATAAGGGGTGAATGCAAACACGTTTATACCAATGTAAACTCCCAATGGTGATAGCTCATTGTATGCTCGTTCGAGGAAACCCTTGATCCCATCAACCCTTTTCTTACCTGCGCCCTCGGGGCCATAATCTATGTCCTCTAGCTCACCTTCCGAGGGGAAGTGCGCATTGTCGAATTGCACTTCGTCAAATCCTCGGGATACCACTTCTCTTGCGATTTCTATATTATAGTTCCAGACATCCTCATTATAGGGATTCGCCCAGCGGCGACTGAATCCATCGACCCAGACCTGGCCCGGCGCCTTTTTGCTTTTCAGCGCCCACTCCGGCCTGGCTGCTGTCACCGCCTGGTCCCAGAAAACAGGCAGGCGAGCAATAGCGTAAATCTTCCGTGTTTTCAGATTTTTGAGAAGGGCGTCGAGATCGGGGATTATCTGGTTCACGGTTCCTATCTCCCTTACCAGGTCTGATCTGCTGTCATAGAGTACAAAGCCGCTGTTGTCCCCCTTTACATCAATTACAACAGCATTAAGCTCTGTCCTATCCACCATATCTATGAGAGCTTGCAACTTGCCAGGAGAGGCAACCGTATCCGCGCTGATATATATGGCCTTCACTACCATGGGTTCCAGGCTGACGTTCTGTGTCATAACCTGGCCAAACTCAACGGTGCTGGCAAGATAGCCCGGTGATTTAACAATCAGCTTGTGGTCTGCGGGTACTGCATCGAGAACGTACTTTCCGTCCGGCCCGCTCGTTGTGCGCGCTCCAGATGTGATAATAGAGGCAGACAGGGATTGCCCGTCGGACGAGGTGATCAGCCCACTAAGTATGCTTGGTACAAGACTAACAGCTACATCCCGCTTTGCCCTGCCATCCACTTCCTCTCGCCCAAAGCCTTCGGCCTCGATAGTAAGTAATGGGTCTTCCGGTACACGCTCAAAGACGAAGCTGCCGTCTGCGCCCGTCGTCGTGGTCATGATGGCATCGGGTGACACTTCAGGTGCCTGAGGTGTAGCTGCCCTGGAGCGCAGGGTTATCAAGGCAGAGGGTAGCGGCTCGCCGGTATAGGAATTGCGTACCGTGCCAGTCAGGGTGCGGAAGGCGAAGAACTGGTAATACGCTAGACCACCCGCGACAAGGAGTATCACCAGCAAGTAGGGGATTGGCGAAGGTATACGCCGGCGGTTCTCCTGCCTGTCAAAGCTGGAGTAGCTGCTCACATAGGTTTCGCGGGTACGGCGTGGCATGTAGCTTGGTCTCGGAGCTAAAGGGAGGAGTAACGGCTGCTTCGATGACCATCTTACTACTTTCTATGTAGAAAGACCAAAGGCCAAGCCTCAGCAAGCAAACAGCGCGTTAGGGTGCTCGCGTATGATTAGGAGCAGACTGTCATTTTTCTCGCTCAGGCGAACCGACATCAGGCCCTGGAACCTCAACTGGCCCCTATGAGGTAGTCCTACGGCTTCCTGAACGCTGACCGAGGCTCGTAAACATTCGCGGGGTCCCACATCATCCAACCCCATGAGTTCGTCTCTTCGGCTGCCTGTATCTGCTCGATCACTTTCTTTGTGCCGGGACTTGTGTAATCGACCACGCCCCAGTCAAAGTCCTGCAGCCAGGGTCGATACTTGGCACGTTTACCTTCAAAGCGAGTTGCCGCGTACTCCCCCGATTTCTTCACGAGCGCATAAGCGCAAGTAGCGGGGTTCTTGCAGCCTTGTTCACCTGTGCTGAAATGGGACGGATAGATCATCGGGCAGATGTAGTCAGTATAGTCTATCATCGTTTCGATGACTTGGCCGATCACACCCAGTATTGGCCCGTCGGGCTGGTCCGGCCAAAGCGTATAGCCGAACACGTCTATCGACATGAACGCATCAGTTGGTTGGATTACATCATGCGCCTTTTTAAGAAAGCCCTGCAAAGCCAGTGCCTTACTCGTGTCATCAAGCTCACGTGAGAATACCATATCGCCCGGCTCGTTTGGAGCCGGATCGGAGGGAAAACGTACATAATCGTACTGGATTTCGTCAAACCCAAGCGCTAGAACCTCCTTCGTCATAGCAATCAGATGGTCCTGTGCTTCGGGATTGCTCGCGTCCAGCCACTTCTGCTGGCCTGCATAGCCTCCCTTCCACGGCTTCCCGGTCACGCTACTTTTGACTGCCCAATCAGGGCGCGCCTCAGCCATAGTTTTCTGTTGGAATGTAACAATGCGCGCTATCGTGTAAATGCCCTTGGCGCGCAGGTCTTGCACAATCTTCGGCATTTGCTCGAGATAGACATCGACGTTCCCGGCGGCAATAGCATCAGGGTTCTTTACATCGATGGCCCACTCGGAAGCATCCGACTGCACGTTGATAACGACGGCATTGATACGGCTGCCCTCAACGAATTTAATGAGGTCATCTAACAGATCGCTTGATGCCGCAATGTTATCGGTGATATAGATCGCTTCGACCTTGAACCGCTCGAGTGCGATATCCTTCTGTGTCGCCTCATCGAGTGAGAGCTTGGTTAGCTTATAGCCGGGCATCTTCAGTGTGAGGCTGGCACCCGGTGGGACATCCTTGAAAGTAAAGCTGCCGCTCTCGTCAGTATAAACCGCCACGAAGTCCGGCCCTGAGGGAGGCACGGGAGGTGAGGTAGCTGTTGCCGTCGGCGGAAACGTTGCTGTCGGCGGAAGAGGAGTGCTGGTCCGAACGCGGCGCGTCGCGGTGGCAGCGCGGACCGTTGTCTTGCTCTTCGGAGTGGAAAGGGCCGTTCGAGAAGGGCTTGCGTACGCCGCAGCTACTGGGGCTGCAAGGCCGCGCCCGAAGCCTGCCACCTCAGATGTGGCTGTTGGTGATACCGGGGCTACCGGGGCAGTGGCAGTTATCGTTTCATCGGCAGTAACAGACTCGTTGGTCGATTCCTGGGCTGGTGGTAACACCAACTTTACAAGGACTCCCGCGAGTGGTTTGTTGTCGGTCGCATCGGTGACCTTGCCGGTGAGCATGCTAGGCCTCAACTTGATCTCGATCTGACCGGCAACGCCCGAGTCCATTTCGATTGGTGCATACCCTTCGGCGTCTGCAACGACTTGGCCGCCTGCCGGAACATCGTCGAAATAGAACATACCATCAGTTGCAGTCGCAGTCAGAACACCGCCTGCTATTACTTCGGCATTGGAGATAGGTGAGCCTGTAATCGCATCCTGAACACGACCGATCAGAGCGCGCGGCTTCGGGGTGGGAGTTGAGGTTGGACCTGTGGGAGTTGAGGTAGGGCCAGGTCCCGTAATACCGCCGAGGTCTACCGGTCCGAGAGAGCAACCGGCCAGGGACAACGATAAGATAGTGGCGGCGAATAAGATCAGCGATAGATTACGGCGTCGTGACACCGGGGCCGTGGAGTCCTTTGTTACCAATATCCCTCCGGGTCCGAGATCGGACATTTTCACCTGCAAAGCGCCGGTATCTGTCGCAGCCTACCGCATTTTCATTGCTTGGCCGCACAACTTAACCTTGCGCGCATAAAAATTGACAATATCGACAGTAATTGTATCATATTAGCGCTTCTATTGGAAGCAACCAACACTTCGAGGAGTGGCTGAGAGAGAAGCTGCAATACTGTAGGGGCGGGCCCCGGTGT
>JBBRVL010000136.1:0-9151 GCA_038246925.1 Chloroflexia bacterium | reverse complement strand
TGAAAGAAAGAGACTCCACCAGGGAGCCTCTTCTATACTTATACTGGCGCGGTCCGGGTTATTCGTCGAAGCAGGCATCTACCCCGTTCTCAAGCCCCTGTATGAATGCGTCGAGGCGCTGATCAGGTTGGCCGTGCGCGCCTGGATCGAACCAGGGGGTGTCAAGGTCGTCTCCTGCCTTGAAGAGAGCAGTCGCTCCCTCATCGAGGTCGCCCTCTTCCAGCAGATCTAACTCGCCCGCATAAGCAGACCACGCACCCGCGAAGCAGTCAGCTTGAAGCTCAGTTTGGATCGTGAATAGCTCGCCGTTCAGCAGGCCGAGGTTCGCCTGCACCAGGTGCCCCCATTCATGGGCGATGATCACTACAGGCGCGAAGTCGCCGTCGGTATCTAGCTGCTCCTGCAGGAAGTTTATATCGTAATAGATACCATGAGAGGCGGGGCAATAGAAGGCGTTACTTAGCTCAGCCGGACCGCACGCAGTCCTTATAGGCTCTGTGTAAGCGACGAACTCTGTCGGCGGTTCATATTCTACGTTCGCTTCCTCAAATTGTTGAGTCCAGAAATCATTGATAAGGTTAGCGGCGTCGTCAATTAAGTCTTCAAATTTATCAGGGCAGCCGTCATTGTCGTACACCTGGTTAAAGTTCTCGATCTCACCGGGGCAGCGGTCTGCTTCGTCGGCCACGCCATCGCCATCAGCATCACCCGGTAGAGGGCCACCGCCCGCACCATATTTGGCCTGGTAGCGGAAGGTGCCCAACTGGGAAAGCAGCACCTCGAACTGGGTGCCTGTATTCTCCGGGTGAAACTCGAAGACTGCTCTCTCAAAATACTGTACGCGATACGTCTTACCGTCGAGATCGCTCCTCTCGTTGAACTCATCCGAGATGGGATAGCCCTGCTGAGCAAGACCTCCGTGTGACTTCCAGTAGGCCAGGAATTTGCCGCCCAGCCTCTTGCCGGTCTCGGGGAAGACCACTGATCCGGCACTGGTATTCGCTTGCTGACCGGGCGCGCCGCCTGCGTACTTCCCGTTATAAAGGAAGTTGCCGAGTAAAGAGAGAAGCACATCGTTCGGCGCTCTGTTCTCCGGGTGAAGCTCGAATACCGCGCGTTCGAGATACTGGACGGTGTATGTCTTGCCGTCGGTATCCGAGCGTTCGTTCATCTGGTTGGAGATCGGGTATCCTTGCTGAGCCAGTTGGCCGTGGCCTGACCAGTACTGGTAGAACTTGCCGCTGACGGTCTTACCCGTCTCAGGAAACAAGCGACTGCCGGTCTGCGCGGCGGAAGGTGTTACGCCCGATACCGGCAGCGCTACCAAAGCCAGCACGAAAATACCGAGCCAGCGTAATGTCCGACTTCTCATTTGATCTCTCCTTATAATGATTGTTCACAAAAACAATGATAGCTGTATAACTACCAACTGAAGAAATGTCCAGCGTGCCTAGCAGCACGACTTTACATGCTGGTAAGAGCAAGATAACTCCGCCGCATGAGATATTCCTAATATATCACCGAAACAGGCCCAAATCAATGGCTGGAGCCAATCTCAAAAATAGTGGTTGGTATGAAGTGCAAGATAAAACTAGAATTGTCATTCTGAACGAAGTGAAGAATCAGCCTGTTTAGCACTGACTCACCCCTAGTGATTCTGAGCGTAGCGAAGAATGACATGGGTAAGTGGGTTTGCTCTCTTGGTCGTGGCATTATTGGGATTATTTCTCCTTCATAGATTAAGAGCGCCTAACAAAACCAAATGTAACGTAGGGGCATGATGTATCATGCCCTGTTTCCTTACCTCAATCCTTACGGCTCACGAACAGGGCATGATACATCATGCCCCTACGAATGGCTGTCCCCTTTTGGACCTTGTTGGTTTTGTTAGGAACTCTAAGTACATGAAGATAGAGAAAGGGGCTTCCACGTGGAAGCCCCTTCAGAGTAATTTATGTGATCTGTTACGGTGGAGTCACTTTGAAGTAACCAATAGCCACACGATGCGATGTTACTCCTTCAAACGTTATCGCCCAGACACCTTGCGGGTAGTTGCTGGCGGTGCCAAACGATACGCCTCCTGCCTGGCCAGCACCATTGGCGTGCACCTGGAATGGCGCGCCGAATACAGATTGGTCAGGAAGGGTTATATATACCCCTACATTCTCGTCCGGTAAGAATCCGGAGGCGTCAAAGGAGAATAGCGTGCCTGCCCGCGCACAATTGCTTGGGCGGACGTTGACATTGTTCGAGGCAGGTATGTTAGCGCATGGATCACCGCTGGGTGCGGTGGTCGGCGTTGCCTGCCCTGCTCCGGCCTTCTCCACGAGCTTGAACCACACTATCGCCAGGTTATGCGAATCTTCGCCTTCATAACTCATAGCCCAGATGCCATAGAGAGGCACATCGAACTCTTCGGCTATAAGCTCCAGAAGCTCTCCATCAATGAAGTCATCTATACGCCCATTGTGCTGGCCTATATCAAGCGGTTCCCTGGTGCCAACAGTGTCACCGCCGGGAGCAGTGAACCAGAAGCTGATGCTCTCGTTCGGTGTGAAGCCCCTGATGACGATATCGAAAGAGGTCTCCAGGTAGCCGCAGCGCGGTGTGATGGTGGCATTCTGGGCCTGAGGCACATCATTGTCGGTGCAGGCTTGTGTGGTTGGACTTGCCGGTGGCGCGGTTGGAGCGGTCGTCGGGGTCCTTCCGGGCGTGGGAACGCTCGGAGTACCCACGGGCACCGGCGTACCGCTGGGCTGTCCCGCATTCTTGTAGCGCCAGTCATAGTAGTGCTGGCCGATATTGCCGACCTGTACCTTGAAACCGGGCACGCCGTTGGGCACATATGTAATCACACGGCGCTCGTAAGCCTGGATAAGCACATCCTGCATCTGTCCGGCTATTTTGGTTCGCGCCCAGTATGCCTCAGAGATAGGGAGGCCGCTGGTATAGAACCACGGGTCAGAGAGGCGGGCGCTCGTGTTTTGCCCGGTGGCCAGGTTGTAGACGGGGCCGGTTTCGTTCAAGAACTCCCACATGATCTGCGGGACGTTATGCTTGGTCGTCTGGTCGAAGTAGGCGACGTTTACTTTGGGATAGCTGCCCTTGGTTGGATCGTCACCGACCGTACCATCGCGCGAGATAGTCGCGGTGGCAGGCAGGCCGACTTTCGAATTGGCAGGTGTGTTGCTGACGCTACGGAAGCTCATATAGGTCGGAGCGTTAGCGTCGTCGGGGTCTGATGCGAGCGGGATGTCGGCGGGATAGCGGTCGACGAACGTGGCGTTGCCCGTCTGCATCCTGCCGGAGATAAGCTCTACGGTAAGGAGGCCGTTAGTCACGAAGAATGGGCTGTTCGGATCGGCTGCCGGGTTGTTTATTTCCATGCGGCTCTTGTCGAAATACTGAACCAGCCGCCTGCCGCCCGCGCCCTCAATATATTCTTCGTTGAGGCCCGGTGTATTTGCCGAGGGTCCCCAGTACCACGAGCGCTGTACCTGGCCTGAGGCTACCGGCTTGTCGGTGCGCTCCCAGGTGCGCTGGAATGCGGCGTGGGCAAAGGCTTCCTGGCTCAGGATCGACACACCCTGCGGCTGCACTCCAAGCGCGGATACCTCGGCATCTGAAAGTTGCACCGCCTTGGCATTGGTATGCGATAACCTGGTCAGGTTCGCCAGATCATGGAAATTAGTCCTTGTGGCCGGTGATGTTGCCGTTGCGCTGCTCCAACCGGCAAAAATGGGCATTGCGAACGCACCTACCAGTAAAAAAGGTAGGAAACGTCTGGACATATTTCTTTTCAAGCTGGCCTTCCTTTCTCTGGATACTTCAAAGCCGGTAGACATAGATAAGAACCACCGGCTTCTAGCCTGCAAAGTACAAAGAATGTGTTTTGCAGGCAACATAGGTCGAGCGCCCTGATGACAACTATACCACTACCGCCGGTAGACAAGCAAGATAAATGCCATGTATCCTAAGGTGTTAATCGTTCCGGGTTGAGAAATGTGTGTAGGGGCGGGCCAATGTGTCCGCCCTCTTGCCTTACCACTAATTGCTAATCTATCCGAACAAAAAAGAGGCTCCCTACTAAGAAGAAGCCTCTTTCTTTACATCTGGACCTGGGCTGGTTACGCTTAAGGCTTGAGTACCTTGAAGTAGCCGATTGCCTTGCGGTGGGTAGTAGTGCCCTCCATGGACGCGGCATATATGCCCGGCGTCAAGCCTGGGGTTGTCGACAAAGTCACACCTTCGGAGAAGCCCTCTGCGTCAGCTTCGACCTGGAAGGGTGCGCCGTACACCGACTGGTCAGGCGCGGTGAAGTAGACACCGATGCTCTCGCCCGGCTGGAACCCGTCACCCAGGAAGGCAAAGGTTGTGCCCGCCCTTTCACAGTTGCTTAGTCTGGTTATGGTATTGTTTTCAACAACTCCGATAAGCATATTCTGCGAAGGGGGCACATCGGCGCAGGGGTTAGCGGGAGCTGGCGTATTAGTCGCCGCCGGTGGAGGGGTCGGATTGCCGGGCCGTGTGGTCGGGGTCGGCTGAGTGCCGCCTGGTGTTGGTTGGCCTCCGGGCTTATAGACTTCGTCGAAGCGGAAGCGGCCTAACTGCGACAGGAGCACCTCGTTTGGCGTACCTTTGAACTCGGGGTGAAGCTCGAATACGGCACGCTCAAAATACTGGACCCGATAAGGCTTGCCGTCGAGAGGGGAGACTTCGGTGAACTCCTCGGAAATGGGGAAGCCCTGTTGCGCCAGGCCACCGTGGGTGCGCCAGTACTGGAGGAACTTGCCGCCAACGCGCTTGCTGGTCTCGCGGAAGTCCTGGAATATAAGGTCAGTATTGACCTGCTGGCCGGGGGCGTTGCTGGTATATTTCTTTTTGTACAGGAAGTTGCCGAGAAGCGACAGGAGCACATCGTTAGGGGCCGGGTTCTCAGGATGCATCTCGAACACCGCTCGCTCGAAGTACTGCACGGTATAGGTTTTGCCGTCAGTCTCGCTTTTCTCTTGTATCTCCTCGGAAATGGGGAAGCCCTGCTGCGCCAGGCCGCCATGCGTATCCCAATAAACAAGGAACTTGCCCTTAACTGTTTTACCTGTCTCCGGGAATAGCCTGCTGCCCGCTTGAGCATTAGCAGGTGACGATGGGAGTACAGGCATCACCAGCGCCAACATGATCAGCGCCGATAGCCACCGCAGTTGAGTCCGCCCTTTAGACATGTCCATTTAGTCCCTCCTTTTACGAATTATGAATTACGACGTAACCGCCAAGACGCAAAGAGCGCCAAGTAACCGCCAAGTTATTTATTGTTATTCACCGAGTTCGCTACGCTCATGACGCGGAGGCGCAGAGGAAGCAAAGAACGCAAGGTTATTTATGGTTTAGTTAGTAGCTGATAGCTGATGGCTAATTCGCTGACACGCAGAAGTAAATCACGGCAGTGCGGAAGCTTTGCACCCCTAAAAGTTCTATAGACCATCGGCCCGCATTCTGGCCGAACGTAGTCGGTATCACATAGTTGAAGGCGAGCTTGCCATCAGAGCCGATTGTCCAGGGCGCGGCTTCGGATGGTCCAAGAGGCTCGCCGTTCGGCTTGACCCATCTGTAGCTAAGCCCTTCACCCGGCTCAAAGCCCGATATCTCGAAGTCTATACCCTGGCCCGGCCTCACACTTGTGGGATTCGATCTGCCGTTCTGATTCGCGAGTGGCCCGCAGCCTGCTGGTGGACTGGTTGGCGGCCTGGGTGGTACCGGCGTCCATGTCGGCGGCTTTGGTGGAACAGGTGTCCACGTAGGTGGTTTGGGCGGTATAGGCGTATTTGTTGCCTGGGCAGGTGGAGGTGGCACTACTATAACCCTGGTCGCGGTTGGCTGTGCGGGAGGAGGCGGTTTGGTAGCGGTAGGAGCCTGACCCCCGCCTGGTGGTTGGCCTCCTCCGGGTGGCTGTCCACCCTGTTCCTTGCGGATAGCCTCCTGCGTCTGCTGGGCCGACTGTTGTAGTGCCTGTTGCGTCTGTTGGGCTTGCTGCTGCAACGCTGCTTGAGTTTGTTGCGCCTCTGCCTGTGCCGTCAGCTCGACGCGTGGGCCGGCCGTGGGCGTCGGCGGGTTCACCGTGATAGTCATCGTGCGGCACTCTGTCTTACCATCCGATTTGGAAACGCAGAACAGGTACTTGTGGGTCTTAGCTGGGCGCTGTGGTATCTCACCTCTCCCTTCCTCTCCCAGGATCAACTCTACGCCGTCAAGCGTCGCCTTTGTATTGCTCTTCATGTTGGAGACTTCATACAGCAGGTTGATATCCTCGCCGAGGTCGATGACGTCGGCTGTGCTCTCGAAGAGGTTGATGGCGACTTCAGGCTGCGTGGTGACGGTGGCGGTCGGCCCGGGAGGGTTGAAGGCGAGCTGCACCCGCCGGAAGTCCGCTCTGAAGAGGAGCAAGAACGACAAAAGGAGCAGGGCCAGCACCAGCCCCAGTATCGGCAGAAGCCACGACCTGAATATCGGCTTGTATACCAGCTCGCCAGGTACGCGGTCGAAGTCCTTGTCATCGTCGTCCTTCTCGTCGCCATCGAGCGGGCGAGAGGTAATCACGAATGGGTACATATGTACCGGCCCCACAAGACGGGGGTTGATAGGCTTGACAGCGACCGGCACGAAAAGCTCGCTGCCGGGGGTCATCAACGGCTCCGGGTCTTTGAAGGTGTACTTAAGTGCGTGCTCGGGATCGCGCCCTGAGAGGCCGAGCTGCACGTCATGGTTGCTGATGTTCTTCAGGTGGAGCTTAAAGACCCCTTTGCGCCCTATCACCCGCGTGGGCAACATATCGGCTTCTATGTCGAGGTGGTGAGAAATATCAATCGCGCCTAGCGCCACGCCGACCATCGTTGGGTCATCCTGAGAGCGGGCGCGGAGGGCAAAGGGATAATGCCCTGCGATGGTTGTCTTGGCTATGGGCGGGTGAAACCTGATAGGTATCTCGGCGCTATCACCGGGGAAGAGGGAGACGCTCGGTACGCCCAGTGTGTACCAGCTACGTTCGATCCCCTCGATGTCGATGTTGTACTGGTCGACGATATTGTCGGCGTTTTGGATTGTAGCGACCAACTCTACCGGCGGATCACCGGGTGCAATCTGCGTGGTAGACGGCGCGAGCTTAACGATGATAGACGAGGCAGTTGACGTGGTTAGTTGCATACGGTCCGGTCCTTACGAGAGCGCATATCGATAATGATAAAGGAATAGGAGCAAAGTCTGGCGCATAAGCCTGGCGCATAAGCCTATAAAGCTAAACCGAAAGAGCTACCAGTATAGCCAAGCGACCTGGCATCAAAGGCATATCCGAAAACACCTTTACGACTCAAGGAATGAGACCACAACCCGATTGGTTTGGCCGGTAATAGCAATTAGCTTCATGCCATAAAGAAACAGGCAGAAATGCCCGGTCCATCTAAGCAGATTAGTGCCTAGTATAGCATAGGCAGAGCTTGAAGGCAATAGATAATCCAGGTGATATAGGGGCGGACACATAGGTCCGCCCTGTACCGGCGCATCTCAGGTAAGCGGCTAACGCGCGGGCACGACATGCCTGCTAACCGGCTCTATGTTTGAAATGCTACTTGCTCCAGTAATCAGCCAGAGACGCCTCTGCAACAATCGGCACGTTATGGAGGATGTCATTACCCGCCCGCACCATCTCACGCTCGACTATCTCCTTGACCTCCTCGGCCTGATCGACACGGACCTCCACAACAATCTCGTCATGAACGGTGTTCACAGTGCGGGCGTCCCAATCTTTGAGCGCATCGCGTATATATATCAGGGCAAGCTTGGTCATGTCAGCATTCGATCCCTGGATTGGAGTGTTCTTCCCCTGACGCTCGATGGCCCCTATTTGCTTACGGTAATCGTCCTCGCTTGTGCGCTTGAGGCTCTCGTCGGGGAGATTGTAGAACCGTTTGCGGCCTATGCTGGTTGCGCTGTAGCCGGTGCGCACGGCATCCTTCCCGGCCTTGTCGAGCCATTTCTGGACGCCTGGATATGCCTTGAAGTACCTGGAGATAAGCTCTTTTGCCTCATCCAGCGACACGCCGAGACGCGGGGCGAGTCCGCCTGGTCCCATACCGTATGCCAGCCCGAAGTTGATCGCTTTGGCAGCATTTCGCTGAGGTTTTTGCACATCTTCGACCGGCACACCGAACATCTGCGATGCAGTAAGGGTATGCAGATCGGCGCCTGACTTGAATGCGTCCACAAACGCGGGATCTCCACTCAGCTCAGCGAGGATGCGAAGTTCTGCCTGACTATAGTCACACGTGACAAGCTTATAGCCCGGCGCGGCTACGAAGCACTTGCGGAAGTCAGAGGTGGCAGGTATCTGCTGTACGTTTGGTCGCGTGCAGGAGAATCGGCCCGTATCGGCTCCGTACTGATTGAAGTCGGGGTGTATACGCCTCGTCTTGGGATTGATGAGGCTCAACACGCTTTCGCCGAACGCCGACAGGGTCTTTTCAAGGCCGCGATACTCGAGCAGCTTCGCCACGGCGGGGTGGTTGAAGCGAACCAGGGTCGCCTCCATCGTATCAGGCAGATCGACCCCGAGCTTGGAAAAGGTCTCTATCAACTGGATATTAGAGTTCAGATTTATAGAGGGCACGCCGAACATCGTGGTCTGCATCGTGGCAGGCTGCAATATCTCGCACAGCTCATCAGCGGCCTTGTCGCGCTGCACAGTTACGTCCTCGATAATTTTGCGCCACCGCACCTCGTCGATCTGCACGCTCGCAAGTTCCATATCGCCCACGGCGGAGATGCATCGGAACTCCAGGTCGGCTACCTGTTCGAGGCCGTGCTTTTTCAACTCTTTCACCTGGTGTCGCCAGATCGGCATCATGATGAATGCATCGCGGGCGGCGTAATGAAGCTGGTCGGGCGCAAGGTAGGCATCACCGACGGCAGCCATCTTGTAGAACGCCTCGCGTACTGTCTTGTCGAGGGTAGCGCCGATATATTTCTGCGCTATAGCCTTGAGCGAGATTTCACGGCTGATACCCGCGGTGAGCAACCGCTCGGCAAGCATCGTGTCGAAGATGCCCGCAACGGCGATGCCTGTCTGTTGGCGCAGCATCTCGTACTCGAACTTGGCGTTCTG
>JBBRVL010000135.1:0-9153 GCA_038246925.1 Chloroflexia bacterium | reverse complement strand
GTGAGTTACCAGCTAACCGTCGCGTAATCGAGCATGACGAAGGCAGGGCAGTTGGTGCAGCCGCTCGAGGAGAGATTGCTTAGTGTTACGGTGTTGTTGCCCCTCTTGAGCGCCCCGTCAGGAATGTTCCAACTGTAAATACCCCAGTTGCCAGGCCCTTTACCAGCATTGGCGAAGTCGTTTGGCAACGGGTTGGCACCCTGGTAGATCACGACGTCGTTCACAACGAGCATGATAGGCATCTTGGCCTCACCTTCCGAATCGACACCACGTAAGGTGAACGTACCTGCGCCCGGACGGCCACCATCGATGTTGAATCGGGCGCTCATCGTATTGTACTGTGTGCCCTGCCCGTAGACCCACATCGCGGTCACGCCGTGGTACGTCCCATTGCCGTTGGTAAAGCCGCCACGGAAATCAGAATCCTGGTGGGTGGCTGTACCCTGGGTCTCCTCAGGTGGGGGTGGGTCGGAAGGCGCAGTCGTTTCGGTAGGCTCCGGTGGCGGTTCAGGGAGGGGCGTATCGGTGGGCAGAGGCTCCGGGGCGGGCGTATCGATTGGCGCGGGTGTATCGGTAGGCAGGGGCGGAGGTGGGGTCGGCGTTTCTGTCGGGGGCAGAGGGGTATCCGTAGCCAGAGGCTCGGGGCTTGCAGATTGAGGTGACTCTATCACGATGGGGGCGATAGTGGCTGTGGGCGGGACATTGGTGGGCTGCTCGATGGTGGGAAGCGTCTCAGCGGTCGCCGTGGGTGTAGGCGTGGTATTTCCACCGGCGAGGCCCAGCATGCCACCCTGCCAGGCTGCGATTCCGCACAGGCCCAATCCTAGCAACGCTACGAGCAGCGCGGGCACCCAGGGTATGCTCGACTTCTTTTTTACTTCGACCACCTGCGTGCCAGGCGAGGTGATAGGGGGCGTCTGGGTGTAAGGTGTATAAGGGCCGGTGTTAGCGCGAGCAGGAGGAGGTACGGGAGTTACCCCTGTGCCGTTATAGGCGGCCACAGTCTGTCGTCGGGGGTTGGCAAGGGTGGCATCCTGGGGCATCGGCACGGCCTGGCTCAGCTCGGCGGACGGGCGCGACTCGGCGGGCCTCCAGGTGCCGACCATGTTGCCTGAAACGGCTGCCGCACCGAGAGAGACAGCCTGGGTCGGCTGGTTGAAGGAGGTACTGAGAGAATCGAGATCGGCGGCAAGGTCTGTGGTATTGGAGTAACGCCGGGCGGGGTCTTTATTGAGGCAGCGCATGACGACCGCTTCGAGCGAGGGGGGCACTTCAGGCACAAGATCGTGGAGGGGACGTGGCTGCTCCCAGACCTGCTTGTAGGCGACTACGGCGGGGTTCTCACCCATAAGAGGGGGAGTGCCTGATAGGGCCTCGTACATCACGCAGCCGAGGGAATAGATGTCAGCCTGCGGGCCGACGGGCGCGCCTGTAGCCTGCTCCGGGGACATGTAGGCAGCCGTGCCGAAGGTCATGCCAGACTGGGTGAGCGAGGGGCCGGAGAGCGCCTTGACGATGCCGAAGTCGGTGAGGTGGGCGTTGCCGTTGCGGTCTACCATGATGTTCTGAGGCTTGACGTCGCGGTGGATCATGTTTGCCGCGTGGGCGACGGCGAGGGCGTAACATGCTTGCTTTGTAATGCCTATGGTCTCGGCTGCGGTGAGGCGTCCGCGCTTCTGGAGGATGTCTTTGAGGTTCTGGCCCTCGATGTACTGCATGGCGATGAACATCGAGCCGTCGGGACCTTCACCGAAGTCGTAGATATCGACGATGTTGGCGTGAGAGAGGGAGGCGGAGGACTTTGCCTCGGCAACGAACCTGTTGCGGGATGATTGATCGTAGGTGAACTGGGGGCGCAGGAGCTTGACGGCCACGATGCGGTCGAGACGCTGGTCTTTGGCGCGGAATACCTCGGCGGCTCCGCCTTCGCCTATCTTTTCGAGCAGGCGATAACGGTCGGCAAGGAGGCGGCCACCTTCGATCATGGGTGTGGAATTATCGGAACCGGAATTCATATAAAAAGCTCGCTCTCCGGGCGCAAGTTGAAGCTACTATTGGATAAAACTGTTATGTTATATAGAACGATGCACCATGTATATTGTACCGCGAACGGCGTCAGCGCAACAGTACAGGTTCTAGTAGGGTAAGCAATTAGTGAGCCGCGACTCCTGTAGCTCACCGCAGGCGCGCGTAGAATTTTATAGATGGCCTGGGTGTATACCAGGGATCAGGGATTGGGGATTGGCGTCCAATAAGTCGTAGAGACTGGGAATCCAAAGGCTGTTATACAGCCAGTCCTTCATCTTCCACAGGAAGCCGGATCATCTGGTAGGCAAACGCGCCTATTGCTGCTCCGATCAGGGGCGCGACGAGGTAGACCCACTGGTCTTGTAAGACGCCAGACACAAGCGCGGGGCCTAGAGAGCGGGCCGGGTTCATGGACGCGCCGCTGATTGGCCCTGCCCAGAGGGCGTCGAGAGCCACTGTCGAGCCTATTGCGAGAGCCGCCAGTTGGCCTACGGCCCGTGTATCTGTCGCAACCGCTACGATGACGAACATCAGGACCGCAGTCAGCAAGACCTCCAGGCCGAACGATTGCCATACATCGCCGCCTGGGAGGGTGGCTCCCAGATTGGCGACCGGGCCGAACAGGACGCGCAGGGTCAGCGCCCCGGCCACCGCGCCCGCCAGTTGGCTGCCTATATAGACGGGCACATCGGCCCACGAGAAGTGGCGGGTTAGGGCGAACGCTATTGTTACAGCCGGGTTGAAGTGGGCACCCGATATATGGCCTGTGGCCGCAATCATCACCATGATGACCAGCCCGAAGGTGAGCGCCACCCCGACGTGGGTTAGCGCCCCTGTGAGCTTATTGGTGATGATAGCGCCGCAACCGGCAGTTACCAGCGCGTAGGCGCCGATGAACTCGGCGCCCGCACGGCGGAGAATCACTGAGCGCGCTTCTTGTCGTGCTCGATGAGGGAGAGGAGCACGCGGATGCGTATCATCAGCTCGCGGGCTGTCTTCTCGAAGGCTTGCATGCGCGCGGCTTCTGGCTCGATGGCTGAGGGGTCGGGGAAGCTCCAGTGTATGCGCTCCGGGTCGCCTGGGAAGACGGGGCACGATTCCTTTGCGCGGTCGCATACGGTGACGATGTAATCAAAGTCCTGACCGAGGAACTCGCTGAGGTGCTTGGAGCGTTGGGAGTTGATGTCGATGTTGAGCGAGGCCATTGCTTTTATGGCATCGGGGTGTACTCTTGTAACTTCTGTGCCTGCGCTGGCGACTTCTACGCCGTTGCCGCCCATGTGTCGCAAAAGGGCCTCGGCCATCTGTGAGCGGGCGCTGTTGTGGGTGCAGAGGAAGAGGACGCGAGCCGGTTGGGTTTCCTTTGACGGGTCGGCGTCTGCGGTTGGCTCGAGGCTGCTGTCATCGCCGCGCATGGCCGGGTGGAGCGCCTCGCCTGTTGCGAAGTAGAGGTCGCGCACGCACATCAAGTCTACGCTGTAGTAAACGTCGCGTGCGTCAGAGGCGCTACGGTGCTCGCTGACGAGATGTGATTCTCTGAGGCGGCGGAGATGGTACGAGACGACATTGTGCGGCTCATCGAGTATTTTGACCAGTTCCAAGACCCGGTAATCGCTGCGAGCCAGGGCAACAAGGGCACGCCAGCGCAGGTCGTGGGCAAGTAGTTTCAGGATACAGGGGGCCGGTCCGGTGAGCGTGTTAGCTAACATAAAACCCTCCAAAGTAATTTGCTTCAAATTAGATTGAAGTATATCACAATGGATTGATGATTGGCAAGGTTCTACGAGTTATGGAACTCTTCACGCGCAGTTACGACAATTGGGCTATTCTACTGTGCTCCCTTTCCAGTTATAATGCTACCGATGGTAGAGCGTCTGAGCCAACACCGAAGATATAGAAAGCAATTGCACCTGCTACTGGCTGTATTGGCTGGAATGCTTGGCCTTGTGGGTCTAGTTGCATGGAGCACAGTAGATAGTCACCAGACGTTGCCAGCTGCCTCAGTGGTTGCAGCCCAGACTCCTACGCTAACTGGGCCTGAGAAGGATGCCACTAAGATGGCACCTTTCTACGAAGAACGACGCCTGGTGAACGCAAGCTTGACCAGTTTCGCTCTCGGCACCCCTTACCCAACTTCCCCTCCATACACTTACATAGTACCTACCAGCAGACCTCTACCTACGTTGGTAGCTGGAGGACCTCTTGGCGATTGTGCAGATGCAGATAGAGACTTTCTATATGTCGGCTGTTGGGTTGAGAGAATTAATAACGAATACCTGATTATCGAGGCCGGTGCGTTCATAGAGGCCGGAGCCATTAAGCTCGACCTCTCACAAGGCATGCTAAGGGTATATACAATGACTGTAGAGACGGCAGAGTACCAGGACCACAGCCTAAAGCAGTTATACACAACACCTAGCAAATCTGGGAAAGTGCGCATAGTGGGTGTCAACTGGCCGCTAATGACCTTGATTTCCGTGGATACTGACCCGCCTGTTACCTTTGGTTTCGACCTAGCCACACGCCAGTGGGTATCCCCACCGCCACAAGCTACTGTTTATGCCCAAATGACAAGACGTGCAGAATGGGTCGAGCGAGTTAGAACAGAGGTGGCTCTCACCCCGACAGCACCACTGGCGACCCGCACGCTCACTGGTCCCGAACGGGATGCTACGAAGGAGGTGCATCTTCGAGGGCCAGAGGAGGATATACAAACAAGGGCTGCACACGCAACAGCTTTTGCTCTCGGTACTCCCTACCCTCCTACTACGCCATTTACACTACCTACACCACCAACGCCTATCCCACCTACCTTGGGCATAAATGGCAACTGCGCGCAGGGAAACCATCGCTTTGAGTACGGGCGCCCAGGTTGTTGGGCAGGGTTGATCGATGGCGAGTATGTGTTTGTGACCGCCGGTGCGCGCAAGTCCGACCTATCTCAGGGCCTCATCTGGGTATATACAAGCACGCTGGACCTGCAAACCTATGGCCCCGATGAATTGTACAGTACACCAATTAGAGGAGGTGTAGTCACTCCTGAACATGTCAGTTGGCCTCTCCTTACCCTTGTGGCAGAGGACAACAGTCGGTCCGTCTTCAACCTATCCACACGCCAATGGGTAAGCCCTGCGTCCAGCCTTGGCCCATATCCGACGGAAATGCCCTGGCCAAGCCACCCGACTGAGCACGGAAAGATATACGATAAGTCGCTTGAGGACAACCCTATCGGAAAGATGCTTTACTCCGTGAATTACTGGATTGGCTCACTTGATGACCAGAGACTAGGCGTATACGCAGGTCACATCAGCACTAACCCTGTTCAAGGATTAATACTGGTGCGGGAGTCGATAGTGGAGAATGGAGAACCAAAATACAAATTCACGGAGTATCTAACACTGAGTCAAGTAGGTGCATTACGGATTATCTCCGAAATTGGAGGGCAGTTAACTCTAAAAGCGGCAGATGGTTCCTTATTATACTTCGACCTCACAACCCGCCAATGGGTAAACCGTTAGAGGCAAAGAGAAAGGCCAGGGATTATACACCTCAGCCCTTCTCTTTAGTTCACCTTATTCACAATCTGTTAGGTTTACGGGAAGATGCCCCTCATGCGGGTGACTTCGGCTACGCGGGAGATGGCTAGCATGTAGGCTCCGGTGCGCATGTCTACGGAGTTGTTGCCTGCCGTCTCGTGCACGTCTTTGAACGCCTGCTGCATCACGCGCTCGAGCTTCTTGTTGACCTCGTCCTCGGGCCCAAAGGACGATTAAACAACCCATATGGGCCATAGTATTAGCAACTGGCGGTTGCTATAATAAGAGTACCGGGATCTCGCAAGCCTCAACAACCTTGTGCCTTGTTTAGCATATGGTTCCCTGCGTCCCCCTTCGTTTCTTCCTCTACGACTTCTTTGCTAGGAGGCTTGTCAATGAACACCCACTTTCGGTTTCGGCTCCCCCTACCTTCCAGCCTTCAGCCAAATGCTGTACTACTAATGCTGCTGGTAGGAGCGATGTTCGTGCTTGCTCTTCGCGCAGGGGCAGTTACCTCCTCTGTTGCGGCTTCTGTGCTGCCGACCGAAATCTCTGCTGGCGGATCCACACATGGACAAGCAGCGGTGGTATACGCTTATGCATGGCAAGGCGAGCCTCCAACAGATACACCTACTCCAACTCCAACCCCGACTCCAATGGAGGACCTAAATCCAACTCAAACGGCTACATCTACCCCCGGTGGCCCTCCAACCGACACACCTACTTCTACCCTTACCCCTACTCCTGAGGGTCCAGACGTTACTCCAACCGAGCCTCCGATGGAGGTCTATGTCAGCTCTGTGCGGGCACGCTTCTTCCGCAACCTCTCTGGCTGCGCCTTCAACGTGACCACCGCTACCCCCACCGTGTTCACGCAGTCGTTCCCCGTGATCGGCTTCAACCCAGTAGCTAATGTCATACCGTGCAGTGTCGGCGTAAATCAGAACACCAGACCCTTTACTGACGTTATCCCTGGGGCAACGCCGACCCCATGCTCCACGCAGAGGGCGGAAGCCACGGTTGGAGCTACCCCGACCCTGGTACAGGCGGGAGTAGGGACGCTGAGCAACTTCCACGCGGTGTTCACGGGCGAAATCAACGTTCCGGCTGGTGGCAACGTAACATTCAGGTTCTACGTTGATGATAGCTTTGTGCTCGGTATAGGGCCGAAGATAAACGGCAATGGGGAGCAGCCAACCTATGTATCGGGGCAGTTTGCTCCGCCCGCGCCGCCACCCCCCGCACCTTGGCCTACTACTCCTTTCCAGGGGTATCGAGTGGTAGGGCGGTACAACACGGTCGGTGGGATCGGCCTGCGCACTGTCACGGTAAACTTCCCAACAGGTGGTTTCTACCCATTCGAGGTAGATTACACCGAATGCTCGGGCGGATCACTGGAACTGGTAATCGGTACTGACGCCCGCAATCCCATTCCACCCGGACCCAGTCCCACTCCTACGACCAACACACCTACCCCTACCCCGACGCCTATCTGTGTCAATCCTACTCCTTTCGCATATCCCTGGTGCCCTTCGGCACCTACGGCGACCGCTTCTCCCACAGCCCCAAGCAAGGTTAGCAGCTACTATGTCCAACCTACTCATACACCTCCACCTGGTTCCACCCCAACCCCCGTCGGGGCGCACAGCTATTGGTGGAACCAGGGCTATAAAGTGGCAGATAGCATGATTACAAGTGGCGGGCCACAATTTGGGTTAGCTATATTAGGCTTTGGCAAACCAGATGTAATATACGAGGGTCTGGATGCTACATGGCGAGTGAGGGTCCTTGGCCCCTGGAATCCAGCGATCTACCTTTCTATAGAAGAGGTTCAGCTACTTGCTGGCGAATTCGCCTCAGGTTTTTATAACAGAGCTTCTTTAGCAGATACGCCACCATATATTGTAGTCGCTATTGGAACAACTAATTATTGGTCTCCTAGCCGTCCCTTAACGATGGATGAGTTCTACTTGCATGGATATCAATGGGGCGACGCGGTCAAGAAACTTAACGGGAAATACCAAACCTACTTTCCTATAGTGAAATTTGAGGGTGCATACGACGTCGAATTCGCCTGGAGTCCTCCAGAGTACGCATTGAGGTGGACTCAGGGTTTTGAGTTAGCCACCCGATCCCAGTGCCCATTGTGTCGAGAATATTACTACTATACATATGCTAGTTGTGATGATTGTTACTATCCTGGCAGTGGCGGCGATCCAAACGATACTGTCCTGGAAAACTATCACGAAGAGGGTCCGCTTATGACATGGTCTTTGGATCAAGCAGTAGGCGTAACTGTAGCTAATCGTGCTGCCCTTGTTCTCCCTCAGATTTACTATCCAGCGGGCAGCATTCCGACAGACCAAGCGGGCCAGTGGGGTTGGTTAGCTAGCTACGCCGCTACCCACTACTTATGCCTAGATGAGTATCGTATTCCGAGAGGCATACCTGGAAAACCGGCTTTCCAGGGCTCAATGGCAGATGGCACAGGCGCACCTGCTCTTCCCGCCGAGCTGGCATGGCAACGCCTTTGGATGGCACTTAACCGGCAGAGTTGTACAAGCCCCAATCCAAGTGATATGGAGTATCTTACTCCTATCAGGTACCTCCCAAAACCCTGATTGTGTTTCCATGAACGCAAGATTCCCTCAGAAGCAAAAACAATACGCAGGAATACTACGTGCTAGCTTGTTGTTGGTCAGTTATCGCACTAAGTAAGATAAGCAGAAAGAGAGAAATGATTATGAACGAGGGTCATATCTATAAAAGCCAGCGAAGATGGCTATATTTGCTCCTCAGCCTCGCTGGAGTGAGTTTTATCCTCTTAGTGATCTGGGGTACACTGACAAACCCTTATCGTGCTTCCCGGACTGCGAGTGTCGTCATGATGCCTACGCTCCAACCTACAGTAAGCTCAACAGTTACCCATGTACCCACATATGTAGTTTATGCAAGAGCAGTGAATGCTACCGCAGAGTCAATTGCTCTAACTTTGCCTACACCAAGTTCTATCCCAGATGTGCGACCCGATTTGCAAGAGTCTAGAAAGCGTAGGTATATAATGAATATTGCCTTACGCACGGCAGTAGCTTTATACCCGCCTCCTCCAAATTATGATCCTCAATCAGAGATTACGCCTTATGTTCGACTCACACCTTTGCCGACCGAAGAACCATATCCGAGCGCTCCAACTGCTAATGGAGCTATTTACGATGTCTCACTTCAAGACGATCCTATAGGTAAGCAGCACAAAAACTCAAATTATTGGGTCGGGTATATAGGAGGTGAAAGGATCAGTGTCTATGCCGGACGCCAGAAGACGAATGCCACTCAGGGTGTAGTTTTAATAATGATGTCAGTAATGGAGGGCGGCGAACCAACGACTAGGATCATTGAGTATACAACGCCAACTCAAATAGGGCCGGTCCGGATTACAGGCGAAATCGATGGGCAGTTTGCTCTACAAGCAGCTAATGGATCGTTCCTATACTTTGACCTGTCCACCCGCCAATGGGTATCTCCTCCGCCTTTACCCACACCTTCCCTATCGATACCGCCCCTGCCAACGCTGTCACCTTTGCCTACGCTT
>JBBRVL010000134.1:0-9161 GCA_038246925.1 Chloroflexia bacterium | reverse complement strand
CACCTGTTCTCACCCGTTTTTGGCCTGTGCAGGCACAAGTTTGCCAAGATTGCTTCGTTTTCCCAGCTTCACGATTGCTCTTACTCAATGGTTTTCCTGGCTTCACGTGTGAAAATAACTAGCATAAGACCCTAGTTGTTAGTAGAGCCGATTTCGCGCTGCTTTTTAGCCACTAAGAACTAACAACCAACAACCAACAACTCGTCCCCCATGCTTGACTCGGCTCTTCAAGATGGCGTATAATGAAGGCTGGCCGGATTGAGCGTCCGGCTTGTATAGTTTACGTGCGTAGCTCAATTGGCAGAGCAGCCGTCTCCAAAGCGGCCGGTTGGGAGTTCAAGTCTCTCCGCACGTGCCAATAGATTTATCAGAGTTGTAGCGTAAACCGCGCAGGAGTACATAATTCATATGGCTATGATTGGCCGCAAACAGCCCGCAGTTCCAGCAACCCCGGATGGATCAAAATCGGCCCGCCGAGCGGTAGCAGGCGGTTCCGGAGGCGGTAGCGGACGCCCACCTGCTGCGGGAGTAGGCGACACAACCAGGACCGGCAGGCTGCGCGGCAACATTCGTGACATAATGGCAGAACTGCGTAAGGTCACATGGCCGACGCGCGGGGAGACGCGCAACCTTACTATAGTAGTGATCGGCATATCGGCCAGTGTCGGACTCCTCCTTGCTGCTCTCGACTTCATTTTATCCTACCTGTATAATCTCGTTGGCTAAGTCGAAATCTACTGTGCTTCAAGCACAAGCTCCACAGGTCCCCAACCAACCTATTATGAACGTAGATATTATGGATACACAGCCTGAAGAACAGGACAATGTAACCGCGGAAACCGCAGTCATGGCAAATGACGCGGCCCCGGTCGCTGAAATGCCCGAAGAAGACTCGGGTGAGCCGCGCTACTGGTTCGTCATCCACACTTACTCCGGCTACGAGAACAAGGTCAAGAAGAACCTCGAGCACCGAATCCTCTCCCATGACATCAGCGGGCGCATATTTCGCGTCGAAGTGCCCACCGTCGAAGAGATAGAGATAAAGGGCGGGCAGCGGCACCCTGTACAGCGCAAGATTTTCCCCGGCTACGTGCTGGTTGAGATGCTGATGGACGAAGAGTCGTGGTACGTAGTACGTAACACACCCGGTGTTACCGGCTTCGTAGGCATCGGCAACAAGCCGACGCCGCTTCCCAAAGATGAAGCTGACGGTATCCTCAAGCAGATGCAGACAGCGGCACCGACCAAGTTCAAGGTGACATTGCAGCCGGGCCAGGCCGTGAAAATCGTGGACGGCCCCTTCGCCGACTTCGAGGGTATAGTTGATAATATCAACCAGGAGAAGGGCAAGGTGAGGGTACGCGTGTCGTTCTTTGGCCGCGAAACCCCTGTCGAGCTTGACTTTTTGCAGGTCGAAAAGCTGGTTTAGAAGCTATCAGCTTTCAGCTTTTCACAGCACAACTAAAGAGTAGAGGAAGGGGTCGTTTGGCCCCGCTATTACCTCAAACCAACAAGCAGCGTCGAAGCTGTGAATCGGGTTTGGGGTGTCCCAGGCCCTTTTTGTTTGCCTAGGACACAAAGTAATGAAGCTGACGGCTGATTGCTGAAAGCTGATAGCTAAAGGAGAAACACATTGGCTAAGAAAGTACGCGCAATAGTGAAGTTGCAAATCCAGGCAGGCAAGGCAACGCCGGCGCCCCCGGTTGGCCCCGCGCTGGGTGGACATGGTATCAACATCATGCAGTTCGTGAAGGAATACAACGAACGCACGTCCGATCAGTCAGGGTTCATCATACCCGCCGAGATCACGGTGTTTGAGGACCGCTCGTTCACGTTCGTTACAAAGACCCCTCCCGCAGCGGACCTACTTCGTAAGGCTGCTGGCGTTGAGAAAGGTTCAGGAGCGCCCAACAAGGAAAAAGTTGGCACCGTCTCCCGCGACCAGATCCGCGAAATCGCCCGCACCAAAATGAAAGACCTGAACGCCTACGACGAAGATATGGCTATGAAGATGATCGAGGGCGCCGCCCGCAGCATGGGCATCGACGTCCGGGCATGAGCCGGTTCGAGTTTTCCGTCTTGTACTAGAGGAGAAAAATAAAATGCCAAAGCATGGAAAGCAGTACCTGGCAGCGCAGGCCCAGGTAGACAAAGACACAATGTACAGACCTGATGAGGCTGTCGGTCTTGTAAAGAAAACATCCTTCACCAAGTTCGATCCGACGTTGGAGGTGCATATGCAGCTCGGCATCGATCCGCGCCACGCCGACCAGCAGGTACGCGCCACAGCCAACCTCCCCCACGGCACAGGTAAAACGATGCGCGTGCTGGTGTTCGCCGAGGGCGAGGGTGAAAGGATCGCGCTCGATGCGGGTGCCGACTTCGCGGGCAGCGACGAGTTGATCAACCGTATAAACGGCGGCTGGGTCGATTTCGACATCGCAATAGCGGTAGCGGACCAGATGGGCAAGATTGGTAAGGCGGGCCTCGGTAAGGTGCTGGGCCGCCGTGGCCTCATGCCAAACCCCAAGAGCGGCACCATCGTCGCCAACCCGAACGACCTGCCACGTGTGATTAACGAAGCCAAGGGAGGCAAAGTGGAGTTCCGCAACGACAAGACCGGCCTGCTCCACGTCGGCATCGGCAAGGTGAGCTTCAGCGAGGACCAGATCAAAGAGAACATGCTATCCCTTGTGGACGCCGTAATACGCGCCAAGCCAACCGGCTCGAAGGGAACTTATGTCAAGTCTATTACCCTGACAAGCACCATGGGCCCCGGTATCCATATGGATGTTGCCCAGACGGTCGCGGAGGCCGCAAGCTCGCAACGAGGTTAGGTAACACCGGATTCATGAAGAGTGGCTCTATGGTAGGGCCACTCTTTTTAACTTCTCGGACCTACTAAGAGGCGATTTCAAAACAGGCAAAAGAAACGTAGGGGCGGACCCGTGTGTCCGCCCTTGCCTGGGATGAGTGCGTACAGGGCGGACCCGTGTGTCTGCCCCTATGGTTTTGAAAAGTGCCAAATAATCAAGAAGCTCTGACTGTCATTGCGGTCAGAGCTTCTTAGCTGTGTCTCTCGATATTCATTTGTGCCCTCGCCTACGGAACGTTGGGTATAGACCCTAGTTGGCCTTCTATTACCGACCACTCTTACGTGCGGCACTTACAGCCTTCCTGGCAAGTGACACGAGCCTGGCGCTAGCTGCTTCATTAAGTCGGTCAGTGCGCATCTGGGAAGCTGCGGTATCGAGAAGATAATAATTTGTTGTCATTGTTTTCTCCTTATTCATCTATATCTTGATTTTCTTTAGATTTGTTGAACAATCTCAACATCTGTATTGATAATAACATATTATTTTCAGTTTGTCAATACCTTTTTCAATATTCCTCATATGAATATTGAATATATAGAAAAACAGGTTGTAAATAATGGTATATCTTTCAATATTCTTCATACGCAGGTTATCGCGCGGTTTGTGGGGTCCGCCCGCCATTAGATTTTGTCCCGAAATAAACGAGCACAAGCATCACCAACATTATGAGAGTGCTAAAGCGCACCGGCAGCCCAAAGAGTATCTGCGGGGGGAAAGAAATCACCACATAGGCGATCACAAGAAAATATAGCCAGGTCTTTGTTGCGCGGTCTTCTATCCGTAAGCTGAGAAGGGCTGCCGTGCCGAGGGTCGCGGGGAGCGCAAGCAGGCTCAGGTCATGAGTGTTCAGGTGAGCGTTGATAAGTGCGGTCGCAAGGAAGGTTATGGCGGCTGCCCCATCCCAATTATTTGTTCCAGGTGACCATCTACCTCGCCAAAGGTAAAGCAGACCGCCTGCGGCGAGCACTGTAAAACCCAGATTGGCTACTCTGACTGCACCCTCAGCATCACTCCCAAAGAGAGCGGTCAATGCCCCCATGAGACTGTGGCTGGCTAACGGGTCAAGCAAGAATTCCCTGGCACCCTGTTGTGCTCTCTGCACTACACTCAGGTAATCTCCTATCCAGCTTGTGCCTATGAGCAAAACAGTCAGGAGCAACAGCAGCAGCGCGACGCAAGAGATCCCAAACAGTGTTTTCCATCGCCGCTTCCAAACGAGTACCACCAGTAAGAGTGGGAGCCATTGCACCTTCAGCGCCAGCAGTCCGAATGCAAGTCCCGCAGGCAGGTCACGCCCTCGGCGCAGCAGCGCAAAGCCCATAGCCCAGGCGAACATCACAATTCCACTGCTTTGCCCTTGCTGCAAGTTGACAATGAAAGGGAATGAAGTCAGACCCCCCAAGAGTAGCAACAACCGCATGGCATGGTTCATGGGCAGAGACGCCAATAAATACCACAGCCCCCCCGCCATGAGCGCCAGGTTCAGCACATCCCACAGTGCCATCTGGGTGAGCGGCGACAAGCCCGACAGAGGCGACCACAGAACGGCGATAAAGGGGGAGTACGGGTATGGATACCTCAGCGCGAGATTCTGCCGGCCTGAAAGCGATAGATAGCCTTCCGTGTTGAGGAGCTGCTGCCCTTCCAGTTGCAGGTCGAGATTGTAAAGAGCGCCACCTTGCCCTGATGTCACAAGTCGGGAGGCAATTACAATTGCAGGAAAGTCTGTCTGGGTGAATAGAACTACGCGGTCCCCATTCGCTGCCTGCGGCAAGAGGAAGAACTGCGTCCAGCTCCAAGTGCCATAGATGAAAACCACGACAAAGAGCAAGAGGATGGAAAATGTACCCAATTGCACAGGTCGTGGTCGCACGCCTTGGCTCTGTGTCTCCCTCGTTAGAGGATCACTCTGACTGCCTGCTTGTTGCTCCATAGAATCATCTTCCACATCAGCACCTCGCAGACAATAATATCACGCGATGGAACTGCATATAGGGCTTCACACGTGGGGCGCAAACTCTTTATAAGGCAGTGTTCAGAATGAGGATTGTGTAGGGGCGGACCCGTGTGTCCGCCCTGTGTGCCTGACGACCATTTAGGTGGCAACCGCCCTGGGCGGACACACGGGTCCGCCCCTACATTCTGTTTTCTCTATCCTAATTCTGAACACGTACAATACAGGGCAGCATCATATTAGGCCAGTTGGAAGTTTCGTCGTTCATAACATTTTCTGATTAAAGAAAAAGGGCCCACCGTGTAACCGGCAGGCCCTTAGCGTTCAACCGAAAGCTAGTTGTTGGTTTACCTCTGCACGAAGATCACCGTGTAATACTGCATCTCATCTTCCGCCGACTTGGTGTAGCCGATACCGACCAGGGTGAAGCGTCCGTCAAGCATTATCGCTTTGTGGGCGGAGCTTCCGAGGTAGCTGTCAATAGCGACTTTGGCTGCTTCGTCGTCGGGGTAGTTGTTGCGTGCCAGGATTTCCCCCGCGAACTTATAGGCTATATTGCGCTCACCCATCATCGGCAGGAAGTTCTTGCCTTCGGGGTTGGTGTGGCTAAAGTAGTTACGCTCGGCCATATCATTGCTGCGAGATCGAGCCAGACTCGTAATCGCGCCGTCTACCTGTACAGCCTGTAGGCCGGCGGCGGCACGCTGCTGGTTGATAGCGGTGAGCAGATAATTCTCCACACTCGACAGGCCTGCCTGCGCCGGGGCTGGGGGAGCCTGGGCTGGTGCCGGAGCGGCAGGTACGACACGTTGCTGTGAAACATTCACGGCTTGGGGAGCGCCGGTCTTCTCGTATGCCATCTTACCCAGCAGGCTGAGTTGTACAGTCTTGCCTGTCTTAGCAAACTCAGGGTGGTACTCGAAACGCGCTCGCTCGAACCACTGAACGGTCAGGCCGTCCTGTGACATTGGCTCGGAGATCGGGTAGCCAAACAGCTCGACGCCGCCGTTACTCTTCCAGTACGTGAGGAAGCCGCTTGAGATGGAGTGGCCAGTCTCCTTCACATACATCCTTGTGCTGGTTGACTTGAAGGCGGCAACTTTCGGATATTGTGTACCTGCCATGTCGGCGCCGAGGCGGGTCATCAGCACGCTGTAACCCTTGCTGGCAAGCTCAGGGTGCCTTTCCATGCGCACGCGCTCGAAGTACTGGACAGTCTTGCCGTTCTCCTGCTTTTCTTCGCTGACGGGGTAGCCGATGCGCTCCAGGCCGAAGCGCTCCATTGTACCTAGAAACTCACCCGCCACCGACTTACCTGTGGGGGCGAAGTACTGGCTGTGTGCCGGTGCGCTTGTGCTCGGCAGGGCTTGATTGACCGTTGGGTGGCTCGTGCTCAGGGACGGCCCGACCATCATAACAAGAGCCATCGTGAGCGTACCCAGTGCGCGCAATAGGATGGAATGGACTTTATTAGATCGTCTGCCGATTACTGCAAAGGGGTTGTAGTTTATAGCCTGCACTGTTCGTTCTCCTCCGTGTGGCAGAGGTTGCAGGCTTATGCGGGGTGTAATTCCACCTTGTGGGCGGAGCCTTACGTTGGCATTGAGCGGGCAACCTGGCTGTCGTAGCTCTTGAGAGCCTTAGACCCATTGGCTTTGCGTCCCCACCTTTCGGTAGGTTTGCCTTTTTCCTGATAAAATTTGTATGAATAATAGCTAGATAATTTCCCGATGGACTTTATTCTGTCCAAAGTTATTGTACCCTTACGCACGCGCATAGGGATATAAGCCGTTTGTACTAAGCAGTGAGCGCTGCTTGTGCTAGCCCGTAGGTACGGTCCCTGTTCTAACCCTATATGAGTAGGACGTCCTATGAGCTAGCCACGAGTCGGTAGCAATCAGTGGTGAGTGGTGAGTGGTGAGTGGTGAGTGGTGATGAAGGACCAAACATGAAACGTGATGAGGGTAATAGCTGATGGCTGATAGCTCACCCGCATAGTGTTATAATCGCCTGATGCATACTATTTTGGAGGAGCGCACTTGAAGATAATCGAAGACCTTGTGGAGCGCACGCTGTCAGGCATGTCGGCAGAGGAGAGGCACGGGCTTATACTGTCGGTTGTGGAGCGGATGATCGGCCAGATGGGAGGCGAAGAGCGGCTTGCCCTGATGCAACATGTGGTGGATAGTTTCCTCGATGGGCTGCCCCCGGAGGAGCGACGTACCGTGGTGCGCGAACTTGTACCCAGGCTGATGGCACAGCTACTTGAGAGCGGCGGCATGAGCGTGGACGATCTACTATGGTCGGCGATGGGTTCGCTTGGCGCGCTCGAAAAAGGGGCAGCCGGCCCCACAAGTACTACTCATCCACCGACTTCAGAAGAACCACATTGAGTTACTATCTTAGGGCTGCCGGTTATTACCGCTTCCTAATTCGTAATGAAACACAATAATAAACTTGGCGAGATGAGCGAAATGAATTCGCGCAGCGAAGAAGCTATTGGCGCTCTTGGCGTCCCTTCACTTCGTTCGAGGGCAGGCTTGGCGGTTCCGTCCTAATTCGTAACTCGTAATTCGTAATTCCCGAAGGGGAAGTAATTCGTAAGATGCCATTTCTTAGTGAGCTAATCAACAAGACCGTATATGACAGCCGCGACGAAGCCGTTGGCAAGTGTGTTGACGTGCATGTCAACCCGGACGAAGGCTTTCCCGCCGTGGCTGCTATTGGCCTGCTCAGAGGAGGACAGGAGTTCCTCATTTCCGCGCTGGAGCTTGCAAGGATGGACCGCAAGGGTATCGCCCTGACCGGGCGACTGCGCGACCTCACACTCTACGAGAAGCAAGGTGGGGAGATCGGCCTGGCCAAGCAGGTGCTCGACCGGCAGATAATCGACATCAACGGCAAGCGAGTGGTGCGGGTGAATGATTTGCAGTTCGCCTATGCAAACGGCAAGTACCGCCTAGTAGCAGTAGACGCCACACCGACCGGCCTGGCGCGGCGAGTCGGCATGGAGCGGCCTATCAATAAATTGGTGAAGGCCCTCGGAGGGCGCGCGCAGGGTAGTTCTATCCCCTGGGACCAGATAGACCCGACAGCCATTGGCCCGGCAGGGGTCCCGCTCAAGGTGGCGCGCAACGAGCTTACCGAGATGCACCCCGCCGACCTCGCCGATATCGTGGAGCAGCTTGACATTGAGGCGGGGGACTACGTTCTCTCCACTCTTGACACCGAGTTCGCCGCCGACACGCTCCAGGAGATAGACGACCCGGAGCGGCAGGCGTCGGCGCTGGAAAGCATCGAGCCGGAGCGTGCCGCCGACATCCTGGAAGCGATGCCGCCAGACGAGGCCGCCGATGTGCTGGGTGATATTTCCGCCGCTCGCGCCGCCGACCTGTTGAGCCGCATGGACCAGGAAGACGCGGAGGATGTACGCGAATTGCTTGCCTATCCGGAGGACAGTACCGGCGGCATCATGACCACCGAGTATATAGCCATCCTGGCCCACCTAACCGGCCAGGAAGCGATTGATTACCTCCGCCAGTTGTCCCCCGACGCCGAGACGATTTATTATCTCTATGTGACGGATGAGGAAGAGCGTCTTATAGGGGTAATATCGCTGCGTGATCTAATTATCGCCCGGCCCGATCAGCAGGTGCGCGAGTTCATGACTACGCCTGTTATACGTGTGATGGCGAGCGACTCGCTGGAAGATGTGGCGGCGGTACTGGCGAAGTATAACCTGCTCGCGATCCCTGTGACCGACGCCTCAGACCATATGCTCGGAATCGTTACCGTTGACGACGCTATAGAATCGGTCATCCCCGGCGCGTGGAAGCGCAGGCTGCCGCGTGTTTTCGGTGGTTGACCGCCCTGGAGAACGTAAGATGGTAAATCCTGACAGGCCCCATGCCAGGTTCCGCGACCGCACTCACGCAGGCTATGAGCTTGCGGCTGACTTGCGGGGCTTTTTGCAAGGGGAAGAGGCTATAGTGCTTGCGATCCCGCCGGACGGCGTGCCCGTGGCGGCAGCAGTCGCCGCCGAGCTAAACGCCCCCTTTGACCTTATCACGTCACGCAGGATCGTGCCTCCCGGCGATAAAGAAGAGACACTGGGAGCAGTCACGCCCGACCGTACACTCGTGGTGAACAGGCTGCTGGTAGATCGCCTGAAGCTCTCGGACGGCGAGGTAGAGAAGCTCTCTATTCCGGTGTGGGCCGATGCGCAACGTCTTACCCAGCGGTACAGAAGTGGCAGACCCTATCCTATACTGATCGGTCGAACGGTCGTGATAGTGGACGACGGCGTTACCACAGGTTACACCATGATGGCT
>JBBRVL010000133.1:0-9232 GCA_038246925.1 Chloroflexia bacterium | reverse complement strand
ACTTGCTATCTCGTGTGATGACAGGTCCCATCTGCACTCCATCATCTAGGCCGTAGCCGACCTTGATAGAGCTTGCCATGTCCGCGATGGCCTCTCTGAAAGAGCGTTGCGCTTCTCCCACAGTCACAGCCACCGAGACGGCCAGACAACGCTGGCCCGCGCAGCCGAATGCGCTGTCACTGATTATCTGTGTGGCAGTTTCAAGGTCGGCGTCCGGCATAATCACCGCGTGGTTCTTCGCCCCACCCTGGCATTGCATCCGCTTCCCGTTCTGCGCCCCACGTGCATATATGTATTTCGCCACAGGGGATGAGCCAACGAAACTGATACCCCGCACCGCAGGGTGGTCCAGGAGCGCGTCGACGACAGGTTTGGCCCCATTGACAAGGTTAATCACGCCGGGCGGGAGGTCGAGTTGGTCGATTAGCTCGAAGACGCGATGCATCGCCATCGGTACTCTCTCCGAAGGCTTTAGGATGAAGGTGTTGCCGCAGGCGATAGCATAGGGCAGGAACCAGAACGGTATCATCACCGGGAAGTTAAACGGGGTGACGGCGGCGACCACGCCGAGAGGCTGGCGTATCATGAACTCGTCGATGCCGCGCGCCACGTCCTCCAGGTTGTAACCTTGCATCAGCGTGGGGATGCCGCACGCCACCTCGACGTTCTCGATGCCCCGCCGAATCTCGGCCCTTGATTCGGCCAATGTTTTGCCGTTCTCCATTGTTGTGAGGCGGGCTATCTCCTCAAAATGCGTCTCAAGGGTCTCTTTGAGCTTGAACAGGTACTGGATACGCTCTTCGGGAGGAGTGCGCCGCCATTCAGGGAACGCACTCTGTGCTGCTTCTACGGCAGTTGCCACGTCCTCCCCGCTTGAGAGTAAGATCTGTGCGAGCACTTCACCTGTTGCCGGGTCGGTCAGATCCAAAGGTTCGTTGGCCGTTGGGCTTAGCCAACTTCCATTGACGTAATTGAGCAGTTGTTGCGCTGCGGACATCGTTTACACCTTCCAGAAAACTTGAGGAACAGAGGAGGCCACGAGCTTATGCCCTGGCCGTCACAGTCGTATGATTTGGTTGTACTAATATACACGATTGTTACGATTTAAAGCGTAACTAAAGAATATGTAAAGTTCAGTAATGCCGGGATGGAGGAAGGCAGCCGGACAGCTTGCGTGGCCACAAGAGCATAGGCGAGTGCCTGCTCAAGGTCCATCGACGGCCCTGTTAATTTCATAGGGTGGGCCGGATAGGATATAGCTTGCTTGCGCGGCTGTTGAGACCTCTACGCGAAGCCTGGCTGCGGTGGCCTCTTTACCCGTATCAGGAAACCATATACGCCCACGCTTCACGACGATGAACAGGCCATGCTCGTCGCCGACCGCCGCGAACGCATCACTTCCTGCGCCGCCATAAGGGTTGATCCCCATTTCAGCTTGCAAGGACCGCACCATAGCCTGCACGTCATCAGTCGCGAGGCCAATTTCACTTATGGACAGAATGCTCTGCTCATCGAAGGGCCTGTCCAAATGCTCATCCAGGTCGTGCCGTGCAATAAACTCGAGGATATTGCCTGCCGGATCGTAGAAATAGACTGAATGAGCATTCCACTCTTTGGAAGTGAACTCATCATTACCTTTATCATCCTTAATAGGCATAACCCGTTTTGACAGCCATTCTTTTGCTTCCTCGAATTGGTCTTGCGGGATATTGAACGCAAAGTGGTAGAAGCCGGACCAATCCTGGGGTGCCTGCAAGAAGGTAAGTTCTGACCTTCCCGCCATGATGGAAAGCGCGCCATCCCCCCCCAGCAAAGGCAATCCGAAAACACCTGTATAGAAGTTATGCAGAGCAGGGATATCGCTTGCCAGTAGCTCTAATCGATCTATTTTCATGGTATCTTAGCTTAACGTGCCGCGCCTGCGTCTACAAAAGGAAGTTTATTGTGAAGAAGCAGAGTTCCTATTCCATCGTGAAGCATATTTTACCATTTTGGCCTTCATCGGCCAGGCGGTAGGCTTCGGCTGCCTGCTCCAATGGGAAGAGATGCGCCACCGGGCATAGATGTGGTCAAGTGTTCAAGCTACTTTTTGCCCAGTAGCTTCGCTTGTTCCCTCTTAAGTGCATCGAACGATTCGTCCACATACTTAAGGAGTTCGATCTGAGGGAAGACTAACAGGGATAGATTCTCGGAAAAGTCTCCCCTCTCCCACTTCTTCATGACCAGTTGATAACCAACGACGTGAGCGCACAGATCTCGAAGGCACTGAGGCATTTCAGTTTCAATAAGCAAATCGGACTTCGATAAAACAAGCTCGTACATTCGATTGTTTATCGGCGCGAACACAGTGGTCATCCACAATCTCCACGCTTCAAGTTCTGTCTCGCTAGGCGGATCATCATGGCTGAAGAAGTGCTGTCCAGGTCTGTATCTGCTTCGAAATATCTTAAAGACAGCAGCTTCAGAATTAGTCAAGCCATACAAGGGGCCATAAAATTCGCCTAGTTGTCTGCTCACTCTTTCCAGGCGCTGATTTCGCTGTGACAAGCGGAGGCCATTGAAATAGGTTACTAAGTATCCGCTAAAGGCAAGCACAATAGTCACTACCGTAGTAACCCAAAAAGCATCCGACATGCGCCTCCTACCTCCAATATGCTTTTTTCATTGCAGTTGCCTGGGTCTATACTGCACGGCCTCAGCCAGATGTGCCGCCTCTATTCTATCACTGTCTGCCAGGTCGGCTATCGTTCTCAAGCTGTCGGGGCCAGGTCTATAGGAGCAGGAACTCAAGCACGGATGAGGCGCCACACTCTCATATGAGCATTTGAGGGTCTACATGGCATTATTCGCGTACTTCGCGGGATCCGAACAGCAGGACCGGCGCTATAATGACACACGGTGGCCTTCACGCCGAGCGATCTCTACGACTGCGCTAGAGGTGTCTTCGTACCACTGTTTGTCACCGCACGGTACCGGCTCTATACGGCTATCAGTACGTGCAGCCACACGCCATAGCAAGTCTATATCTGCTCTCTGACGAGGAGGGTCGAAGCGGGGTGAGACTACGAGCAAGTCTATGTCGCTCAGTCGGCTCGTCCCACCTCCAACCTGCGAACCAAAGACCACGCCAAAGTTCACTTCGAGGCCGCGAGCCTGCACTCCACGCAGATAGCGCCGGACACTCTTTATAACAGACTCTTCAACCAATTTAGCGCCTCCTCAGCGTGCTTTATGTAAGCTTCGGCTTCCGGCAGGCTAGGTGGCTCAGTCAGTGATTCAGGGTAACGACCTTCTATGTTGAAGGCATTCATGACAGCCAGAACATCCATTTTAGCGTCATCCAGGGTAAGATGTGCCACTTCGGCCAGACGAACAAGATTGTGCATGCGTGGAGCCAGGTCGCCTGTTTGCTTGCATACGTGTGCTTTGAGCAGCTTTTCAAGGGCGAGGTGAGCGAAAAATAGACCGTGGCGCGTACGACCTGACGCAATTAGATCTCCGGCTACGACCCAATCTTCACTAGCGCTTTCTCTCCAGTAGGCAATCTGTTGGGCTATATCCAGCATAACTAATCACTCAGTTGAATACTACTACTTTACTCATCACCCTGTCTACTGCTGTCTTGTTTGCTTACACCACTACAAATCCTGAGACCACCCCGTATCATGTAACCGACCTTGGCCTGTACTGCACAGCCTCAGCCGTTCGAGCAACTATGAAGCTACCGACTAACTCTCCTCCAATGCATACTCTATCGCCTGCTTCATGCCCATGGCTCGGCCTTCTTCCCATGCAGTTTGCCATCTTAGCTCGCCAAACTGCTCACGCACAGCGGCCATCCCCTCCTCGTAGATCGGGCGATCAAGTTCGTCAAATGAGGCATTCATTTCGTTGAGCAGGGACGCAGCTGCCCCAAATAGCCAAGCTGCGCGCTCAAGCTCGCCCTTCTTTGCAAATACGCAACCGAAAGCCGCCAAAGAACCGGCGATGCGCAATTTGTCCCCCAAGTCCTCAAAGATAAGTATTGCCTCCTTAAAAGAAGCGACAGCTGTTGCGTAGGTGCCTAGTGTGTACCTCGCCAAGCCCATATTCATAACAGAGATCCCTAAGTAGTACAAATCACCTGCATTTCTCAGCAGCAGAATGTTCTCCTCTAGAAGCTCTATTGCCTGCACATTATTACCCTGCAGGCGCTGCACTTCCGACAGGTTCAGGAGCGCGACCCCAATGTCATATGCATCTCCCAAGGCTCTCTTCACTTGGAGACTTTTCTCCATCAGCTCCTGAGACCTGCTCAGATCACCAATCTGCATGCAGTCAATGGCGAGATCGTTTAGCGCCCATGCCATCAACCTCTGCTCACCCGTCTGCTCAGATAGAGTAAGCACTTGCTCATAGAGCTCAATCATCCCGGACCTATCGTTCTGCCTAAGAGCCAGTACCGCAGCACTATAGCAGACCAGCGCCAATTGTCTTGCAGTTGTCATATCTTGCGCCGCATCGTGACCAAATGCTGTCAACGTACTTTCTGACCATTGACGCCCCTCGGTGAAGTGGCTATGTATCTGCCAGAACCGCCACAGCGCGCCACATAAGCGAAGAGCCACTGTCACCTGCTGCCTGCTGATGCCCCACGCGAGGGCTGCGCGTATATTGTCATGCTCGGCCTCGAGTTGGTCCAGGTACTTTTTTGTGTTGGAACCGGTCAACTGTTCGCCGGCTGTTTCCGCAAGCGACAAGAAGAATTCGGCATGGCGGTGCGCCAGCTTATCGGATTCGCCGCTTTCCTCCAATTTATCTCTCGAGTACTCATGCAGGGTCTCAAGCATTACAAACCGAGGCTCGCCACGAAGGTCGTCGGTCTGCTTGAGCAGGTTCTTGACCACCAACGATTCGACGCTATCCAGCACGTCTATGCCCAAGTCACCTTCAGCATCACAGACCGCTGCTACTGCCTCAAGCGTGCGCCCTCCCTGAAACACGGCCATTCGCCTGAAAAGCTTTTGTTCCTTAGTAGAAAGGAGGTCGTAACTCCACTCTATCGTGCCTCGGAGCGTTTGCTGGCGGGCGGGGAGATCTCGTGCGCCGCCTGTGAGCAGCTTGAGGCGGCTCTCCAATCGCGCCAGCATGGCCTGGGGCGAGAGCAGTCTGATACGAGCAGCGGCAAGCTCTATCGCCAGGGGAAGTCCGTCCAGCTTATGGCATATCTCTGCTACCGCCGGCGCGTTGTGGTTGGTCACCCGGAAATCGGCTTTGACCGCCACCGCCCGCTCGATGAAGAGGCGCACGGCTTCATACTGGGTGAGCCGCTCCAGAGATGGTAGCTCGTCTCTGTTCGGTAAGTCGAGTGGAGGCACGGGAAAGTTGCGCTCGCCCCTGATCTGCAGTAGCTCACGGCTGGTCACCAGCACCTTCACATGGGGTGCTGCGGAGAGAAGGTCTGCCAACTGCGCTGCCGATGCTATTACCTGCTCGAAGTTGTCCAGGAGCAGCAGCGTTTCTTTTTCCCGCAAGTGCTCCTTCAGCGTCTCGATCAGAGGCTGCTCCGCCGCCTCCACCACTCCCAGCGCCTGCGCTATCGTGGATACCACCAGAGAAGGGTCCGTAATGGGAGCCAGGTTGACGAAGATGGCCCCATCGGCAAACTCATCCACCATCTCTGCTGCCACGTGCAGACCCAGCCTGGTCTTGCCTGTACCGCCCGGTCCTGTAAGGGTCACCAGTCGAACATCGGGCCTGCGCATCAGGTGTGAGATCTGCTTGAGCTCTTTCTCCCTTCCAATGAGGGGAGTAGGCTGCACAGGCAGGTTGTTCGGGCGTGCGTCCAGGGTTTTGAGTGGAGGGAATTCGGAGGGGAGGCCGGGGGCCACCAACTGAAACACGCGCTCAGGGCGAAACAGGTCCTTCAAGCGACGCTCGCCAAAATCGACCAACTCTACACCTGGTGGTAAATCGTCTCGGACGAGCTCATGTGTAGCCACCGAAAGCAGGACCTGTCCTCCGTGCCCTGCCGACAAGAGGCGAGCCACGCGGTTGACAGTAGGGCCAAAATAGTCTCCGTCCCATCCCTCAGCTACACCGGTGTGTAGGGCCATTCTTACCGCTATAGCACCTATCTCCGGAGGCCACTGCTCTTTGTGCAGGACTTGTTGTGCGTACAGAGCAGCACTCACGGCATAGTGAGGTGAGGAGAAGGCGGCGCAAAAGGCATCTCCTAATGTCTTAAAGATGTAGCCACCTTCGGCTTCAATGGTCGAGCGTAGGATGGTATCATGGCGCTGCAAGGCAGCCTTCATCTGCTGGGGATATTGCTCCCAGAGTTTGGTACTCCCCTCTATGTCGGTGAAGAGGAATGTGACCGTGCCCGAAGGTGGATTAGACATAGCCTACCCATCCTTACACCATCTGCCTCGGCCTGTATTGCACTGCCTCTGCCAGGTGCGCCGCCTCTATCCTATCACTACCTGCCAGGTCAGCTATCGTACGCGAAAGCTTCAAGATACGGTGGTAGGCACGTGCCGATAGGTGCAACTGGCGCATGGCGGCTTTGATGAGGGACTGGCCCGCCGCATCAAGCTCACAGAACTCTCTCACTTCGGCGGGGCGCATCTCGGAGTTAGTGAGTACGCCTTGCACGTCTTTGAACCGCTCTCGTTGGCGTTTGCGGGCGGCTTCTACCCTGGCCCGTATGGCCTGGGAGGTCTCGCCCAGGCGGTTATCGGATAGCTTTTCGTAATCGACGCGGGGCACCTCTATGTGGATGTCCATGCGGTCGAGGAGGGGGCCGCTAATCTTCCTCTGATAGCGTGAGATGGTTGAGTTCGAGCAGGTGCATTGCTTTACCGGGTCGCCATAGTAGCCGCAAGGGCACGGGTTTTGGGCAGCAACAAGCATGAAGTTGGCGGGGAAAGAGAGTGTTCCTGCCGCTCTGGTTATGGTAACGACCCTGTCTTCCAGGGGCTGGCGCAGCGTTTCGAGGGCCTGGGCGCTGTACTCAGGCAGTTCATCGAGGAAGAGCACGCCCCTGTGTGCCAGGGTGATCTCGCCCGGGCGGGGTATGCGCCCTCCGCCCACCAACCCTGCGTGGGATACGGTATGGTGGGGTGCGCGGAACGGCCTTTGCGACACTAGCGGCTTGCCTGACGGTAGCATACCCGCCACCGAATAAATCTTGGTGACCTCCAGCGTCTCATCGTTAGTCATGGCCGGGAGGATGGTCGGCATGCAGCGGGCGAGGAGGGTCTTGCCTGAGCCTGGTGGGCCGGACATCAAGCAGTTGTGCCCACCGGCTGCTGCCACTTCGAGAGCGCGTTTGACATGCTCCTGGCCCTTGATGTGGCTCATGTCTACCGGGTAATGTCCGTTGCTTTCCTCCTCTACATGCGGCTGGGCGACATAGGGGACTATCAGCCCGGCTGCCATTGGATGATCGTTGAGGTGAAGCACAAGCTGTCGTAGCGTGGTGACGGGCAGCACCGTTATTCCGTCGATGAGGGCCGCTTCGGCTGCGTCTTCGGCGGGCACGTACACGGTCTTGATGCCTCGGTCTTTGGCGAGGCCGACCATCGCAAGCACACCCGTGGTATGCCTGAGTCCTCCGTCGAGGCTGAGTTCACCCAGGAAGACGGTGTTGCTGAGGTCGCCATGTATCTGGTCGGTGGCGGCCATGATACCCAGGGCTATCGGCAGGTCGTAGGCCGGGCCTTCCTTGCGGAGGTCGGCTGGGGCCAGATTGATAGTTATACGTGAGGGCTAAGGGATAATGCCGCCCGAATTGCGGATGGCCGAGCGCACCCGCTCCTTCGACTCGTTGACCGCCGCATCGGGCAGGCCGACTATCATCATGCTCGGCAGCCCCGACCGGCTGACGTCTACCTCTACCTCAACGAGAGAACCTTCCAGGCCGACGACCGCGCAGCTAAGTACCCTGGCAAGGGCCATCTGTCACCTCTCTTGAATCATCTTATGGGAGGGATAAATAGAACTCCGGCGCAATACAGCCGGGGACCCAGGGGATTATAGCATTCACGTCAAATAGGGTCAATTGCTGGGGCGGGTTCAGGAAGGCTCGCGCTGTTGAGGCAGCCTGTAAGAGAGGGGCCGGAATCACCCTTCACCTCACCGGGTACTCTGAGTGGGATGTTTACGCGTACTGGCGATGGCCTACTCGACGCTGACAGGTGTGGGTTGGTTCGCCATATTGATGGTGTGGCCTAGCGTGTAGCTCGTTTCAACGACATGGTAGAACCAGTCAACGAAATTCTCACCCCTGGTGCCGAGACGGATAAATGCTGTGTCCAGCAAAGTATGAAGATCACGCCACCCTTCCGCCTTGTAACTCGTAATGGCTGCCGGGAAGTCCGATCCAAGTCTCCCAAGAGCAAATTGCGGGTCTATTCCATAGCTCAGGGGAAGTACCCGGCCCAGCTCATCAATGACGAGAGGGTTCACGAGGTCGGACAGCGGCATGGTATATGGGTTATCCTCAAGGCCCAGAACAGTGTAGTCGTTACGCTGTGCGCGTGCTGCTTCGACCGGGGCCAGGTCAATGTGGATGGCGGGCGTATCTTCTGCCTCCAGCAATGATGCCAATACATAGGCGCGCGCCTTTTCGGACGCATCCAGGCTAAGACGGGCGTCGAGTAGCTGCCCTCGTCCCGTCGCCGCGAAGGGGTGGAATTGAACGAGGGCGGCACCCTTATCTGCTGCGAATTCGACAAGCCAGGGCATCCCCGCGAGCGATTCTCGAGAGACACAATAGGCGATGCCGTACCGCACGCCTCTTTCGGACAGGCGGTCCATTGCTCGCTCTGCACGGCTGAAGGCGCGCAAGTCGCCGCGCAAATCGGCGTGTACATCGGGTGGGCCGTCCAGGCTGATCGCTATCAGGCTGATATGCTCGGCGATGATATCCAGGAGCTTGCCGCCAACCGGCGCGCCGTTGGTTATGAGATTAACCCGATAGCCCAGGGCGACGGCGTTGCGCACCACTTCCTCGAAGCCGGAGTAGAGCAACGGCTCCCCACCTGATAGACTCACTACCTCGTAGCCTTCGCTCCGCAGAAGAGCGAGGGCTGATGTGATCGCTTCCGGGCTTAGCCCGCCGCGTTCAGTTGGCCCGGACATACTGTAACAATGCTTACAGGCGAGGTTGCAGAAGCGGGAAGGGTGTAAATGCACTACGCGCGCAGGCATGAACCCTGCGCGCGTGGAAACGTCAGCCGGCAATGTT
>JBBRVL010000132.1:0-9233 GCA_038246925.1 Chloroflexia bacterium | reverse complement strand
CGTCCCATGAGTGATAACAAGGACCTACCGGCTCTGTCCAGCGCTGCCACTCAAACCAACGAAGGGGGCCAGGTCACCATGAGCGTCACCTGGCAGGGGCCGAGCGCGGGCATGGTCTTCGATGTGGTAATGGATACCCATTCGGTGGACCTGGACGCCTACGACCTCAGCCAGCTCTCCGTGCTGATGGCGGATGACGGGCATGAGGCTGCCTCCCTGTCGTGGGATGCTCCTGAAGGGGGCCACCACCGCGAGGGCAAACTGACCTTCAACGATATGGGCCTGGACGGCAAGCCTTTGATAACTTCCAGCACCAAAGGTATCGAGCTGACGATTTGGGACGTAGCGGATGTGCAGCAAAGGAGCTTCAAATGGACGCTCCGCTAATCTCCACCTCGAAGCTACCCCAGCGGGGAATAGCCCGCGTGCTCCTGCGGATAGGCAAGTAGCGCAGCGTTCTCCGCCGGATATAATCCTCTGATCTCATATCTCAACTAGTACCTTACCAACTAAATACTTACGAATTTAGATTGCACGGGATAAAAGCGCCTATGCTTGATACGAGTATCAGCAGTGGTGAAGTGCCACCTGACGGTGGTGTGAGCATCATTGCGTGATTGCTCCCAGGTGCTGGTTTCACTTGTTAGCATATCCTTATCAGGGATGCGCCTGTTGAGGCACTGTAGCTGCAACACAGATAGCTCAATCTCAGCTATGTTCAGCCAGGAGCCGTGCTCAGGAGTGTAGTGCCACTCGATACGAGGGGCTATGCGCTCTGCTTCTTCTGGGGAGAACGATTCGTACAGCACCCACGGACCATGCGTGTTAAGGTTGTCCACCACCAGCACGACCACCTCAGCGTCTGGATAGCGCTCATCTACCATGATGCGTAGCTGCTCGGCAAAATCCGTTTTAGTGCGCCGCTAGGTTACTCGCACCCAGCGCTTACCGGCCAGGGGCTCCACCATCATGAAGATGGTGGCTGTGCCCTCTCGCTTGCCCTCATTTTGATCTCGTCGCGCAGCACTGAAGCCGTGCCCTGCAGCACGATCAAGTATCTCCCGCTGGTGCCCTTGATCATGCTATCGCCTGTCCAGAGAGGGAGACGGTCTACATCTTGACCGACTAAAGGTGAAGTTATGGTGCATCAGGTCTGATTTGGTACGAGGCACACGGTCAGCAACATGGCGCCTGCTTGTGCTGCTGAGACGCTGTGCCGGATGTTGGGTGCAATCACCAGAACCATGTTGGGTGACAGCTTATACTCCCCGTCCTCTGTGCGTACGGTCAATTCGCCCTCAATTGCCTGGATCGTCACCACGCCTGCGGCCTTGTGGTCGTGGAGAGTACCTCCCTCTTCAAAAGCGAACAGCACCAACGTCATTGGCCCCAACTGGTCCAGAGTTATCTGCCGGTGGCCCTGCCGCACGGGTGTGGCTTCACCCCGCAGCTTCTGAAGCTCTTCAGGTAAGCTAATCATGTTCACGGCAGAGCCGAACCGCTCTTCGGGCCGTGCTCGTAAGCGCTCTCCTGGTGAATTAATCTCGTGTGAATCACTCATTGCAAGAACCCTCCTGTTATTGTGAGAACAAACGCTGATCCTGTTATAGTACAGAATATAAACAAACTCAAGCTGAACAAAATTGTGTGATTCGGGGACATAGTGCTGTTGACGAACCCAGGGTCATGCAACGAAGTCGACAAAGGTGGGCACGTGGGTCTTGGCCTGTGGCCTTTCCGACAACCAATCGGCTACGCGTGTCAGATTGATCCCTGTTGCTGTCGCCATATGTTGTAACTGGGTCCTCGCCAACCCCACGTAGCGTGTTCGCCACGTTCTGCGTGCCTGTACCGCCTTTGTCGACTTCGTTGCATGACCCTGGGTTCGTCAACAGCACCACAGTATCGCGGATAAGCGAAGTAGTCGCCGCGGGGGCGTATTTGTGGGCTTTCTGGCCGGATATGGCACTGATCTCAGCCTTACTTGGGCAAGTGCCTGAGCACTTGAGGGCTGGGAACCGCCACCCTACTCCCTTCGAGTGGGGTATCAAGAGACCAGAAAGGCGCAAACGAGCAAGATCGCGGTGGCTGGGTAGGTCAGGCGCTACCACGGTGCATGGCTGCTCAGTTGCGACTTGACCCACTAGGGTTGACTTTCTAAGGCTGAACGTAGCTGCTGCATTGCAGCCTGCACGCCACCGGAGATACCGTAGACGGCGGAGCCTGCTACAAGGAGGTTAGCGCCTGCTTCGACGGCCTGCCGAATTGTGGTCTCGTGGATACCGCCGTCTACTTCAATGTCGCAAGGTAGGCCGCGCTGCCGGATGGTTGCGCGGAGGCGGCTGATTTTGGGGAGCATAGAGTAAATGAAGTCTTGGCCGCCGAAGCCGGGGTTGACGGTCATTACGAGGACCATGTCGACATATTCGAGGATTTCTTCGAGAGCAACTAGAGGCGTCGATGGGTTGAGGGCCACGCCGACGCCTTTACCCTCGGCGCGAATTCGCTGGACGATGAGGTGAAGGTGGGGGCAGGTCTCGACTTGGACGGTTATGACGTCGGCCCCGGCTTCGGCGAAGTCACAGATGTAGCGCTCGGGCTGCTCGATCATGAGGTGGGCTTCGATAGGGATGGAGCAGTACGGGCGGATGGCGGAGAGGACGACGGGGCCAACGGTGATGTTGGGAACGTAATGGCCATCCATAACGTCGACATGGATGCGGCTCGCACCCGCTTGCGCAGCCTCGCGCACCTGCTCGCCGAGGCGGGCGAAATCGGCGGAGAGGATGGAGGGGACGATTGCGGGTTGCGGATTGGGGGTTGCAGAATATGTGGTCTGGGATACGTCGGGGAGCATAGGATATTATACGGAAGTGGAAGAAAGCAGAAAAGGTCAAGATCGAACCAACCCCTGGAAGGAGACGGGGCTGTGGTATTCGATTGGGCCGGGGCTGGGGAGGTATGTTGAGAGGACGGGCCGCGATATGGCGCTGAGACTGATCTTAGGAGTGTTTATCAACCTGACGAATATCGGTGGCATTCTGTTCTCCAGGGTCATATGGTCCACTAATGATCACGATCTGGCGAGTCGTGCAGATTTCCTTGCCATTGTCGAGTTCGGCAATTTATAAAGGGAGACGAGGAAATAGAATGCCTATAGAAAGGCTTAAGATGGAGGGACACGTGAAACTTACTGAACCGTGGATTCCGGTGGCGGATGTTTGTGATATGCCTCCGGGCACCGTCCTGCGCGTTAGTGGCGAGGGAGAAGACATTGCTGTTTTCAACGCTGGTGGTGAGTTTCACGCGATTGGGGATACATGCACACACGCCCAACAGTCGCTGTCGGAGGGAGAGTTCTTCGAGGATATACACGGATGGGTAGTGGAATGCCCACTGCATGGCTCGCTCTTTGACCTGGCTACGGGCGCCGCTATATCCCTCCCCGCCACTGGCAACGCAGGCCTGTATGCCACCAAAGTGGAGGATGGGGTCGTATACGTCAACCCCGACCCTGTGTCGCCATTCCGCTCGTAGCTATGTAATTCGCCACCCCCGAACGAAGGAGCGCAAAGTGAAACAACAGCCTGCCGGACTACCACTACCAGGTCCTCAGGCCCTCCGGTCCTCGTCCGGGGCCAGGTCGCGTTTCAGGCGGGAGATTGTTGGCCGCTAAGGGCTCCCACCGAAATAAGTTGACCGGGAAATCGCAGAGGTTACCGGAGAAGACTATGGTGCCACGCATCGCAAGCCCGACACAGTTCGATCACTTGGTCAAGTTGTTTCGGCGCTCGCCCTTAGCGCCTCAATCTTGCCTTCGCGCTCTCTCTCAGCTCCCAGCGCGACCCGCACCTCGTGCCTCTTGCCGTCGTCCAGGAGGGGCACTTTGCAGTCCGGTAGAGGCGAGCCGTCCAACTCGACACTTCCTGCCTGAGAGGTCTCGCCTCGCCCATTCTCGACGGTGATGGTGATGTGGTAGCTGGCTGTTCCGTGCCTGTACGTCAGGCTGTAACCCTGCCACCCCGAGGGTATGCACGGCTCAATTGTAAGGTAGTCGCCGTGCAGCTTCAGACCGAGAATGTACTCAACCCCCAGGCGGTAGAACCAGCTTGCGGAGCCTGTGTACCAGGTCCAGCCGCCCCGCCCTACGTGCTGCGGGTGCGAGTAGATGTCGGCGGCTATCACGTAAGGCTCCGTCTTGTATTGTTCGACCATCTCCGGCGTGCCTGCATTGTTTATGGGGTTGAGCATATTGAACAGGCGGTAAGCTCCATCTCCGTCGCCCATCAGCACGCGAGCTACCGCCGTCCAAATCGCGCCATGCGTATATTGCCCGCCGTTCTCCCTGACTCCGGGTATGTAGCCCTTAATGTAGCCGGGGTTCTGGGGCGTCTTGTCAAAAGGAGGCGTGAAGAGGAGGATCATCTTCTCCTGATCGAGCACCAGCCGCTCGTCCACCGACCGCATCGCCCTCTCGGCTCGCGACTTTTCGGCGGCTCCCGATATGACCCCCCAGCTCTGCGCGATAGAATCGATCTGCGCTTCCTGGCTCTGCGCCGACCCCAACGGCTCGCCGCTGTCGTAGAACGCCCGCAGATACCATTCCCCGTCCCATGCTGTTTTCTCCAGGGCAGCCTGTAGCCTATCCATGTCAGCGCGGAATCGGGCGGCAATCTCCTTATCATTGCGCGCATCACATAGGGGCGCGAAACTCTTTAGCGTCGCGTAAAGGAACCAGCCGACCCACACGCTCTCTCCCTTCCCCCCGATGCCGACCCGGTTCATGCCGTCGTTCCAGTCGCCCGCGCCCATGAGGGGCAGGCCGTGCGCGCCCGCCGTGTTGCCGTGCTTGATCGCCCGCAGGCAGTGCTCGTAGAGGTCGCCCACGTCCTCGGATACAGTGGGGGTGCCGTACATATCTTCCTGGTCGGGGTTCAGGAGGGGAGCTTGCAGGAAAGGCAATTTTTCGTCGAGTATCGCCGCATCGCCGGTGGCCGCTATGTAGTAAGCAGTGACAAAGGGCAGCCACAGCAAGTCGTCCGAGAAACGGGTCCGCACGCCGCGACCCGTCGGCGGGTGCCACCAGTGCTGCACGTCACCTTCCTTGAACTGCCGGCCCGCTGATAGTAATATCTGCTCGCGGGCCATCTCCGGCGCGGCGTATAGCAGCGCCATCACGTCCTGTAGCTGGTCGCGGAAGCCGTAAGCGCCGCCGCTCTGGTAAAAGGCTGTGCGCCCCCAGATGCGGCAAGAGACGCTCTGGTAGAGGAGCCAGCGGTTCATCAACAGGTTCATGCCCGCATCGGGCGTCTCTACCTGCACTGCCGAGAGAATACGGTCCCACAATGCCACCGTGCCCTTATATTCCGCCTCAGACCGCTCCGGGTCATGGTACTTCGCCGCGAGCAGCGTGGCCTGGCCTGAGTCTTCCCCTTCACCCAGTGTGAAGGTAACGTCACGTTCTTCGTTCGGCTGTAGCGCCACCGCGCACTGCAGGACCATGCACGGATCGAGGCCCGCCCCCACCCGCCCCGAGAGGCCCTGGCGCTTGAGTGCCTGAGGAGAGCGTGAAGAGCCGTTGCGGCCCAGGAACGCCGCGCGGTCAGTGGTGAAGGCAAAGCTTGCCGCGCTTGTCGTTGCGAAGGCTATGCGCTTGGCGAACTCGTTGTTGTAAGGGTTGCGGGCAAAGAGCGCGCCGCTCTGCTGGTCTCTCTGGGTGACTATGTAGCGCGATGTGGCCTCGCGGCTAACGCCCATCACCAACTCGGCGTAGTACGTCACAGAGAGCTTTCGAGGCGTTGGGGAGGCGTTGCGTAAGGTCAGCTTGCACACTTTCACCGTGTCTTCTGGAGGGACCGACACACGCAACGTCTGCTCGATGCCGTTACTGCTGTGGCTATAAACCGTATATCCCTGTCCGTGCCTGATAGTGTAGGGCTGACTGTCGCGCACCGGAAGGGGGGTCGGCGACATGACGGCCCCGGTGTCGTCATCGCGGATGTAGATAACTTCGGAGGGTGGGTCCGACACCGGGTCGTTTGACCAGGGAGTGATGCGGTTCTCACGGCTATTTTCGGACCAGGTGGAAGCCATGCCGCTCTCCGTCACCAGGCAGCCGAAACGCCGGTTTGCGATTACGTTGCTCCACGGGAGGGGCGTCCATTCCCCAGCGGCCAGCGTTATCACGTATTCACGCCCGTCCGTGGAGAAGGAGGACTGAGGGGTGATAATTGCGGTCTTCGTCGTGGCTGGCGAGGAAGGGGCTGCGTCTGGGGAGTTTGTGCTGCGTTTAGCAGGGTTTGCCTCAGTCCTCACACCCATTCGGCGGGTGCCCGGTGCCTCAGTCTTCAAGCGAAGCGCTGGCGGCAGGGGCGCTTCGGGCACTTCCCGGTCAAGCTGTGTGTCCAGAGTGCCCCGGCTGCCTACCAGGACTACGCGGGCGACGCTGTTCAAGAGTATGCGGTCGGCTTCGGGCATGATGTCGGCGCGCTTCACAAAGACCCCGCCCGGCTTGTTGAGCGCCTGATGCGAGTCGCTGGCCGTAACGAGCCGTTCCAATTCATCCTGTACAGGCTGTATGTAACCGCCCGGGTACTCGTTGAGGATAACCAGGTCGGCCTCAAAGCCGTTTCTCTGCCAGTACTCATGGGCGCGTAGCGCTTGCCGCACCAGATAGCTCTCAGTAGGGTCAGCTATTCGAACAAGGAGTATGGGGAGGTCGCCGCTGATGGCGTAGGCCCAAAGCGCTTGCTGCCCTTTGCTATTCTTGGCCAGGGTCGCATCCGAGGGGCGGGTCCCGCGCTGAGGGTAAACCATACGCGAGAAGATACGCTGGTATTGCATCGACTCGTCCAGCGACATGTCCAGCATCCGTAACTCAAGGCGGGCCTGGGCGAGGGCCATCACTACGGCGCGTTCCGTCCACGTCGGATCGTGGTACTTGTCCGCGAGAGAATATGCCTCTTCCTTGGTCTCCGCTGCCAGCGTAACAAACGATACCTGTACTCTCATGCCCGGCTCTATCCTCACCTGCCGGCGCAAGCTGAATATGGGGTCCAGCACCGCGCCCTGGCTATTACCGAGGCGCTGCCCAGGCTTCATGGCGCGGGCAGAGGCTGGCGTGCCGCCCCTCCCCAGGAAGGCCATGCGGTCAGTCTCGTACTCTGCGGTAGGGGGAGATACAAGATGGTCTGTGGTAAGATGGCCTGTGGAGCCTGCGCTGTCGTCCTGCCGCAAGATAGCCGCTACATGCACCAGCCACTTACGCTGTTCATCCGCAGCTTTTGGCCTCCGGCTGGCTAGGAGAGCGCCACAACCCGGAAAGTACTCCGTCTCGATAAAGAGCTTGCTGAAAGCCGGGTGGGCTTCGTCCGCAGACTGGGCAGCCAGGGCTATCTCTGCGTAGCTGGTTAGCTCTAATTCTCGCGTGCGAGTGCCCCGGTTGCTGAGGGTTACGCGCCTGATTTCGGCGTCGTCCTCAGGGCTTACCACTATCTCCATGTGCGTCTCGATGTCGCCGTCATGCCTGAAGAACTCGGCTTTGTCCAGGCCGAAATGCGCCCTGTAGCCCGCAGGCTCTCCCCCGAACGGAGCCGCCGCGGCGGACCACACAGCCCCACTTTGCGTGTCGCTTATGTATATAAAAGTGCCGTATGCGTCGCGCACCCAGTCGTTGCGCCAGCGTGTTACCGCCAGCGCGCTGCCTCCAGCGCCCCAGCGGCTGTAACCCGCGCCCGAATTGGTTATCATTACCGAGTATCGCCCGTTTGAGATAAGATGCGCTCTGGCGACATCGGTATTGGGTGTGGTGTAGCTCCGCACAACGGGCGGGGTGTCATCGCGCTCGGCGCGCTCTCGCTCCACTTCGAACGGGTGTGGTTGGGCGGTAGAGGACTGGCGAGGAACGCGCTCCTGCAACAGCAGCAATGTCGCCCGCACCTCCGGCTCGGCCTGGAAACGCCTCACCATCGGCTCGCTGTTTAGAGCATTGTTTGTGGCGACCAACCCCATGCCTAGATGGTGCACCATGTACGTGCCGACGATATTACCATTCTCTTCCGAGGTGCGGCGAGAGCGCGTAAAGTCTATAGAGTCGTAGAAGCCATAGCGCCCTTCCAGCCCGAGAGACGAGAGACGGCGCATGTTGGCGAGGGCCTGGCGCGGGGCAACGGTGAGCGCAAGTTGTGTGGCATACGGGGCCACCACCAGGTCTTCCGAGAGGCCGCGCTTGATGCCAAGCTCCGGCAAGCCAAAGGCGCGATACTTATAGTTCTCGGACGAATCGAGCGCATTGTAAGCCGACTCTGAGAAGCCCCAGGGCACGCCGTTTTCGCGCCCGTGCTGCTCGTGGTAGCGTACGGCGGCGGCACAGGTCTGGTCAAGGAGGCTCCCGCTGTAAATAGGCATCACGAGGTTGGGCATCAGGTACTCGAACATCGTGCCTGTCCATGAAAGTAGAGCCAGCTTGCGCCCGCGGCCCGTGGTGGGGCGACCCATCCCGAACCAGTGCGATTGCTCTACGTCGCCGCTCGCTATAGCCATGTAACTCCCCAGGCGCGACTCTGATGCGAGTAGGTCGTAATAAGAGTCGTCGAGCCGCAGCTCTGCTACGTTGTAGCCTATGCTGAAAAGCTTGCGCTCCGCGTCGTAAAGGAAGCCGAACTCCATCTCTTTCGACATACTATCCACGCGGGTCACGGCCTTGCTGAGGCGGGCTGCTACAAGCTCACTTGCGACCCATGAGGCTGATACCCTCTGGTTCAGCGTTTCCAGCCAGCGCAGAGCAGCCGCCGCCTCTGTTTCTCTTCCCGTTTGGGGCGTAGCGACGCTACGCTCCATGCCCGCGTTGGCGTCCCGAATACGCGCCCGCAGGCGGCGTATATCAGGTATTGCTACAGCACACCATGCCAGGGTGCTGCTGAAGGAGGGTACCTCGTCAGGCAGCTTCCTCAGTCTGGCCCAGTGAGCTGCTATCTCAGGCCGCGCCCCATCAACGAGAAAAGCCGGGGGAGACGCGAGCATGCTCGCCCAGGGCGCTACGTTGCCTATCTCCTGCTCCAGCGAGCGGGCAGCCCGCGCAAGGCTGTCTGCCCAGTAAGCCAGGTCTTCAACAGACGAGGCGCGACGATTAGGCACGCCCGCACTCTGCCCCTGTTTCGGGTCAGGCCCCCAGCCCCTCGCACCGACCAACCGGCGAGCCTCGGTCGCCAGGTCAGTAGTCGGCTGCACGAGCG
>JBBRVL010000131.1:0-9237 GCA_038246925.1 Chloroflexia bacterium | reverse complement strand
TACTTTGTCTTCAACGGATCCACTGCGGTAATCGTGAGCCTGGTAGCAAGCGCGATAGGCCTGTTCGCTCTTGGTGCAGGCATAACTTTGATGACGGGACGCAATCCTCTCTTCTCAGGTACGCGGCAGGTCATCTTTGGTTTGGTAGCGGCGGCGCTTACCTTCGGCATCGGGCGTCTCATCGGTGTAAGCATCGCCGGATAGACTGAACACTACCGAAGATGGGTGCCGATATAGTCGTAATATCCACACATGGGCGGAGCGGCCTGCCGCGCCACAGGCACGGCAGCGTCGCGATGAAGGTGGTGCAGGACGCCGCGCAACCTGTGGTGCTTGCTTGCTCGAGTGAGCGGGCTGACGCACACTAGCAAACGAATGGTGCTAGTTTGAAATTGACAAAAACATAGAGTTCTCCGAAGCTGTTGTTGTCGAGACCACAGCCAAAGGAGAACCCTATGTCTACCCAAGATTTTATCACGGAACTGTTTTGCCGAGTAGATGACGCGATGCGAGAAGTAGCCAAGCACAGCCAAGCGAGTTTGCACCCTTCGGAGGTGGTAACGTTGGGTCTGCTGTTTGCCATCAAAGGTGTAGGTAATCGAGCCTTCTACCGCTGGGTCAAGCGTGACTACCTGCCCCTGTTTCCTCATCTGCCTGAGCGTACCCGCCTCTTTCGGCTCTTCTCCGCTCACCAAGATTGGTCCCATCGTTTCATGGCCGAACCTACTCTGTTGGGAGTGACCGATACTTATGGAATAGAGTTGTTGCACCCCTGGAGATACAAGCGTAGCCCTAAGCAAGTGGGACGTAAAGGCTTTTCTAACCACAAGTGGATAGTGGGAGGTAAGCTGTGCCTGCTCCTGAACAAGTGGGGCTTGGTTGTAGATTGGGATTGTGCTACTGCTAACGTGCATGACTCGGCCTTTGCGCCTATGATCACTCAGTATCAGGAGGAGATGGTGGTGTTGGCTGACCGGTTGTTCTCTCTCAAGGAAGGTAATCCTCCCAACCTGCTGATATGTAAGCGAGGAGAGTGGAACGTGCGTATGATGATTGAAACTGTGCTCTCGATGCTGTTCTCGATGCTGTTCTCGATGCTGCATACCGTGTGTCACCTCAAGCGTATGGCTCACCGTGTCTGGGCTTACTTTCAAGCGAGGCTTGCCTACACGATGGCGGCCTTCAACCTTTTGGCGCAGTGGAGCGGCTTGCAACCTGACCAGCATGGCCGCATGCATCTCTCCATTGCTCATTTCAGTTTGTAGAACTAGCACCATTCGTTAGCTAAAGCGTTTCCGTCGCGGCCTGGCGATCCAGGGGTGCTTCTAGGTCGGCGCTCAGGCTGCATCTAATCAGTACACTCAGCCTGGGTAGCCTGGAAGAAGGTACATCGTACGCCACGTTATCCATACCATGCTGGATGTGTGGAATTGGTTGGCGGCGCATCTCTGGTTCTCAGGTGTTCAGCAGATCCTGGGAAGTTGCTCGCCGCCGAGCATGTCCAGGGCCCGATCCACGCCGATCAGACTTTGAGACTGTGCATCGTCACCACGCCGTCCAACCCTGTAGCCTTCCCATGGCGAGCGGCGCCCCCATCATAAGTAGCACTGGCTACTCCCTTGTGCTGCCGATCGCTAGTTCACTCCACGTCGCCCCTTGCCTGCCAATGTTCACTGCGCTTTCACCGATATATACCGCCGTTTCCATCATGGTGCACTATCATGAAACTAAGATAGGTGCAATGTCCCCTGGTCCACGGGTCCACGGGTGCTTGAGCGGAGCGCGAGATGGAGTTAATTCAGGTGGTAAGGCTGACGAGGCAATTGAACGGCAGTGATTCTGCCGGACCGGCAGGCCTGAGGTCGGATGGTGAGATAGAAGCCATTATGGATCCAAAGACGCAAGCCGATCAACAGGCCAATCCACAGAAAGTGAGGGCCGGCGAAGCCCCAACTAGTAGATATGAAAGGGAGGAACATGATGAACGATAACAATAACAATACGCGAGAACCCGTTAGCTCTGAGGTTCCCAGTCATAGTATGGTGATCGGGGTGGACTACCATACTCGTGCGGTGCATGAGACGCATGAGACACATGAGACACACGAGACACATACAGGCCAGATCGTGGTACCCCTCGACGGCTCACGATTGGCGGAGAAGGCTCTGCCGCACGCAATAGCTCTGGCACGAGCCACCTCCAGAGCCATAACGCTGCTACGCGTCTTACCGCCGGTCACGCTCATAGACCCCCTGGGGGGAGCACTGCCTCCGTCACCGGCACTGTGGGAGGTCTGGGAGACGGAACCACAGGTAGCGCGCGATTACCTTCAGGCGATGGCCGACAAACTGCGCGAGACTGAGCCCATTGTCCAGACGAGAGTTCTTGAGGGCGATCCGGCAGGCGAGATCGTATCTTATGCCAAAAGACACCCTGACGTATCGCTGGTTGTGATGTCCACCCACGGCAGGAGTGGACTCGGGCGGTGGGTCATGGGGAGCGTGGCTGAGAAGGTATTGAAAGCCTCGCCCGCGCCGTTGCTAGTAGTCCGGCCTGAAACCGACGAGGGCGAGGAGGCCGCGCTCACTATTCCTCAATATAAGACGATACTGGTGCCGCTCGACGGCTCGGAGATGTCCGAGGTAGCACTGGAAGAGGCGCAAACTCTGGCGGAGAAAATGGGCGCCACAATAGTCCTTGTTTCGGTCACCTCCACACCGTTTGACCTGGTACTGACCAAGAGGAAGGGCGCTGAGGAATGGTCCCCCGCACCCTGGAACGAGGAGGCGCAGCATCTGACGAGCAAGCTCGATGCCGTGTCGAAGCAGCTTCAAGCTCAAAACCTGGCGGTGGAAGTGCGCCTGACCTATGGCGATCCTGCGAGCGAGATACTCAAACTGAGCAAGGAGATCGGGGCCGACGTTATAGTGATGGCGACGCACAGTCGGGGCGGACTAGCGCACTTGTTCATCGGCAGCGTTGCCACCAGGATAGTGCAGGCCGCACATGTGCCGGTGCTTCTGGTGCGGGTGAAAGCAGAAGCTGACCACGGGGAGCACAGGGAGCGTTCTTCCGGCGCGCACGAGCCTACAGCCGCAGGCATGCCCCTGTAAACGCACGGCACCGATATTACTAATACGGTTCCTGGCGAACAGGGCATCGAGTGAGCGGGGTAGCAGAGTCAGAGAGGAGTATGATTTTGAATACCATTACCCGACCAGCCGGGCAGGGGCAGAGTGACAGGGCTCTGAAGTCTGTAGAGGCGACGACTTCAGGCCGCACAACTGGTTCGAGAAGTCTGGTCCAGCAGTTCGGGCGTATAGTGCTGCTTGTTCTGAAGTGGCTGGCCCTAAGCATGCTGGCGCTGCTGTCGTCGATACTCGTGCTGGCGTGCTGGCGTGCTGGCGTGCTGGCGTCGCTCATCTGGGGTCCTACACATTGGGCAGAGGTCTTCCCGCTCGCAGTTCTTTTGCTGGGGCTGATGGTACTGCTGGTTTTAGGTCTCGCTCGTTTCGACAGATGGCGCGTCTAACTCTCGGTGGCGCCTGGACAAGAAACGCCGCAGGCGTCTGCGGCAGCCGTACTCATCCCGCGCTAGTATGTTGAGCAACCACATAGATAGGTAAAAGGAGCTCTCCCATGATAGCCTGGACCGACTGTCGCCTCGTCCCAGGAAACGGTTACACGCCGCGCATTGAAAGCCCTGGCTTTCGCACCGATTCGCCGGTACAAAACGATACACATAACATAGATTGAGATATCTACCGGAAAAGCATTACAGGAGGCACTAACATGAAAGTCCTAATAGCAGTGGCCAGCAAGCATGGCAGCACTCGTGAGATTGCACTGGCGATTACCAGGGAGTTGCAGGGGGCAGACATAGCTGTTGACATACTTGACCTGGCAGCAGGCGAGATCACAGACATTGGTGGCTACGATGCCATAATCCTCGGCAGTGCGATCTACGCCGGGAACTGGCTGCCGGAAGCCAAACTGTTCGCGCAGAAGTATCATGATGAGCTCTCGAGGTTGCCGGTCTGGATATTCAGCAGCGGGCCTCTGGGAGCGGACAATCCGCAGCCTCACGACGACCCTGAGAAGCTCGCGCTACCCATGGGGCAGGTGAGAGCCCGCGACCACCGCGTCTTCGTCGGCAGGGTCGACCCGGCTGAGCTGGGGCTTGGCGAGCGGCTCATCGTGAAAATGGTGCGTGCACCAAAAGGCGATTTCCGCGACTGGGAAGAGATCAAAGGCTGGGGCAGGCAGATCGCAACGCAACTGCACGCAGAAGTTGCTACCGCCGGGTTGACAATATAGGAGGGCGCCGGACCCGTCCGGCGTACCCTTTCTCTGTTGGGGGGAGTGGGGGAGAGAAAGGGTTGCTGTAACGAACCGCAATGCAATGGATCGCTAATGGATTGCGTTCAGGTGCTGATATGCACATGCATCAAGGAGGAACACGCAATGTTCAAAAAGATCGGTAAGATCGGTGTCGGTTTGGCTGCTATGGGAGTTGTTTGGTCAGGAGTGTACCTGCGCCTGGTCCGTCCATGGCAACTGCGCTGGGGAGCAAGCGGCGACGAGGTGGCGCGCACCATGCCCGGCGATGAAGATGTGCTGCGGCCCACGTTCAACGCCACACGAGCCGTTACCATTACCGCACGCCCTGAGGAGATTTGGCCCTGGCTGATCCAGATAGGCGTCACACGGGCAGGCTGGTACAGTTACGACTGGCTCGACAACCTGGGCCGCCCCAGCGCTGAGCGGATCATCTCGGAACTCCAACACCTGAGGGTCGGGGACGTGATCCCGATGAGCCCGGATGGCAAACAGGGCCTCTGGGTCAAGGCGTTCGAGCCGAACCGCTGGATGCTGTGGGGAAGCAAGGCCGGGGACAGCACCTGGTACTGGGGCCTGGAGCCAGTCAACAGCGAGCAGACGCGTTTGGTTACTCGAGTGCGTATGCGCTACCACTGGACCTCGCCGCTGCTTTTGTTCGACTTGCTCGTGGAGTTCGCGGACATCGTGATGATGCGCAAGTGCCTGCTCGGCATCAAACGCCGGGCGGAGGCGGTAGAATGGGGGGCATCACCCAGCGCGCTCATGACCACGTGACCACGTGACCACGTGACCACGTGACCACGCGACGCGCGGTAGCCTGCTAGGGGCCGACATAGCACAGCTGGAAGGCAGGCAAGTGCTCTTTGGTATGGCGGCAGCCGCCCTCACCTTCGGCATAGGCCCCCTGATAGGGACCACGCTCGCGGGATAACATAGAAGCCACTGTCTACCGGGGCTTAGCATGCAGTGCCTAATCTGCCTCCGTCCATGTCCAGTTACTTACTTCCGGCATATCCTCGAAATGCTCCCGCGAGTAGGCTACAGCCCGCTGGATAAGGGTGCTGCACTCGTCTACGAGCGCGGGTGTGCTGGCGCGCAGGCGGGTGGCATACTTCATCGCCGCCATAGCCAGGTGGTAGCGGCTCATTTCATTGAGCACCACCATATCGAAAGGCGTGGTGGTGGTGCCCTGCTCTATGAAGCCGCGTACATGGAAGCGTTCCGCGTTGGCGCGCCCATGCACCAGTTGGTGGATGGCTCGCTGGTAGCCGTGGAAGGCGAAGATCACAGGTCTGTCCGCCGTGAAGAGGTTGGCGAAGTCGGTCTCGCTCATACCATGCGGGTGCACAGCAGGCGGGAAGAGCGTCATCAGATCCACGATGTTCACCACTCGCACCTTCATCTCCGGAATATTCTTACGCAGCCAGCACACTGCCGCTACCGCCTCCATGGTTGGGATATGGCCTGCGCAGGCAAGCACGATATCCGGCTCGATACCTTCGTCGTTCGAGGCCCACTCCCACCTGGATGCGCCGCGGGCGCAGTGCTCGACAGCCTCATCCATGCTCAGGTACTGCAGTTGGGGCTGTTTGTCTTGCACGATCAAGTTGACGTAGTTGCGGCTGCGCAGGCAATGATCGGCCACCGACAGCAGGCAGTTGGCATCGGGCGGGAGGTAGATGCGCGTTACAGTACCCCTCTTGGAGAGCATGACATCTATAAGCCCAGGCCCCTGGTGGCTGAAGCCGTTGTGGTCGTTGCGCCAGGAGGTAGAGGTCAGCAAGATGTTGAGCGAGGCTATCGAATCGCGCCATGGTAGCTCGATCGCTTCTTGCAGCCATTTGGTGTGCTGCACAGTCATCGAGGCCGACACCATTGCGAAGGCCTCATACGTGGCAAACACCCCGTGGCGTCCCGTCAGCAGGTAGCCTTCAAGCCAACCTTCACAACTGTGCTCGCTCAGGATCTCCATTACACGGCCGTCAGGCGATACATGGTCGTCAATCGGTATGGTCTTGCCTACGAAGCAGCGGTTCTCAACCTCAAACACGTTACCGAGGCGGTTGGAGTTGGTCTCGTCGGGGCAGAAGAGGCGGAAATTGGCTTCTTCACGGTTCTCCACAAAGATATCTCTCATGAGCTTGCCGAGCAGGCGTACAGACTCCAGGCGCTCGCTCGCGGGCTGCGCAACCTCAACCGCATATGCCCGAAAGTCGGGTATCTTGAGGTCCACCAGCAGCTTGCCGCCGTTGGCATGCGGATTGGCCCCCATGCGCCGGTCGCCCCTGGGGGCCAGCTCAGCCAGCTCCGCTATGAGTCTGCCCTCCCGGTTGAACAGCTCGTCCGGCTTATAGCTGCTCATCCACTCTTCCAGCGCGGCGAGGTGTTTCGGATGGTTCTTCACCTCATGAAGCGGCACCTGGTGCGAGCGGAACGTGCCTTCGACAGGCAGGCCATCTACCTCCTTGGGCCCGGTCCAGCCCTTAGGCGTGCGTAGAACTATCAGGGGCCAGCGCGGACGGCCTGCGAAGCCTTTAGTGCGCGCCTCCTTCTGGATCTCACGTATCTTGTCGTAACAGGCATCCAGGGTCGCCGCGAACGTCTGGTGCACCTGCGCGGGATCGTCACCTTCCACATTGTGCACTTCATAGCCAAAGCCCTCCAGTAGCGAGCGCACATCGCCCTCCTCGGAGCGCGCCAGCACTGTAGGGTTGGCGATCTTATAGCCGTTGAGGTGCAGGATCGGCAGTACCGCGCCGTCTCGCGCCGGGTTGATAAAGCTTGTCCCCTGCCAGGAGCCCATGAGCGGCCCGGTCTCCGCCTCACCGTCGCCGACCACCGCGGCTACAATGAGGTCCGGGTTGTCGAAAGCAGCACCGTACGCGTGCACCAGCACGTAGCCAAGCTCCCCACCCTCGTGGATCGAGCCAGGCGTGGGAACGCTCACATGGCTTGGTATGCCACCTGGGGTTGAGAACTGGCGGAATAATCGCCTTACGCCCTCAACGTCCTGTGAGATGCCGGGGTAAATCTCCGAGTAGGTGCCTTCGAGGTAGACGTTGGCCACGATCGCCGGGCCGCCATGCCCGGGGCCTGCCAGGTAGATCACGTTGGCGTCGCGCTCGTTGATGAGGCGGTTCAGGTGCACGTAGATAAAGCTCAGACCGGGAGAGGTGCCCCAGTGGCCGAGAAGCCGTGGCTTGATATGCTCGGGGCGCAGCGGCTCGCGCAGGAGCGGGTTATCCTGCAGATATATCTGACCTATCGTCAGGTAGTTGGCCGCCTGCCAGTAGCGCTGCATCCGCTCCAGGAGCTCGGGTGAGAGCGGCCCCTTGGCGGCTTTCTCTTCCGATGCCCGGGCTTTGCCGTCTCTCCTGTCGCTCGCCACGGCACTCGAGATGGCAGTGTCAAACTCGTACATAGCTTCACTCCTCAATGCTATCTGCAAAGATATATGGTTATACTATTCCTTATATATGCTGCTCTCATGGTGCTGCTCTCATCAACCTGCGAGAGACCGGCGGATGCACTCTTCCGTATGCCGAGCGATGAGTATAGCCTCGTTCACGGTGACGACATGGGCGGCTATCGAGGCCCCCTCCGCGCTGATCCGTCCTTCCATTCCGACGGTGGCGACGTTGCGGCTCGCATCCAGTTCCAAGCCGCACCACTCAAGCCCCTCGCATATGCTGGCCCGTATGGCCGGAGCATTTTCTCCGATCCCTCCGCCGAACACCACAGCCTGCGCGCCACCCAGGGCAGCCAGGTATGCGCCTATATACTTCCTTACCCGGTAGCAGAAGACCTCGATCGCCAGCCGAGCACGCGGCTCGTCGGGGGCCGCGGCCAGCAGGTCGCGCATGTCGGCGGAGCGCCCCGAGATGCCGAGCAGCCCTGAGCGCTCGTTCAGCAGGCGCTCGACCTCCTGTGCGGAGATCCCTTCTTTTTGGGCGAGGTAGCTCACGATGCTCGGGTCGATGTCGCCAGAGCGGGTACCCATAACCAGCCCCTCCAGGGGAGTGAAACCCATCGAGGTATCCACGGAGCGTCCGTTGCGGATGGCGGTAGCGGAGCAGCCGTTGCCGAGTTGCAGCGTGATGATGGTAGCCTCCCGGGTGGAGATGCCTGCGCTTTCGGCATATCGGTTCAGCATATATTCATGCGCCGTACCGTGGAAGCCGTAGCGGCGTACCCTGTTTCTCTGCGCCACCTCGTATGGCAAAGCGTAGGTATAGGCATACTCAGGCAGGGTAGCATGAAATGCCGTGTCGAAGACCGCCACCATAGGCACCTCCGAGCCGAGAGCCTCTCTCGCGGCCCGTATTCCCTCCACGGCCGCCGGGTTGTGCAAGGGCGCCAGCTCATCCAGGCCCTCCAAGACGGAGAGGACCGCGTCGTCCACCAGCACTGGCGATACGAAGCGGTCGCCCCCATGCACTACTCGGTGCCCTACCGCCTGCACTTGCCCGCCTGTGCTACTTTCAACTGAACGAACTTTGGAGATGGCATCGAGCGCCAGACCGATCGCCTGCTTGCGGTCCCTGGCCCTAGCGCCGACTGGGCCGAGCACGGCGGTGCTCTCGGCCCCCGACGGTGCGTGCGCCGACAGAGCGGCTTCGTGCCCGATAAGGTCTATCTGCCCGTGGGCCAGCGTGCGAGCAGACGACACCTCGTCTGCGCTGAGTAGATCAACCAGGTCGAACTTCACCGAGGAACTGCCGTTATTGAGGACTACTACTCTCAAACAATTACTCCTCCGGCCACGGCTCAGCCGAACAGCTCCTGGCACAATCAGACATTATGGCAGGATGTCTGGTTAGGAAGCGGGGGGGGGGCGGTGGGCGCAGGGCCCCCCCCCCGGGGGGGGGGCCCGCCCCGGCGGGGGGGGAACCAAT
>JBBRVL010000130.1:0-9275 GCA_038246925.1 Chloroflexia bacterium | reverse complement strand
TGATAGAGAGGGCAGTACACAGGCTCTTGCGGGACCGCACCGCCATCATCATCGCCCACCGTCTGGCGACTGTTAGCATAGCCGACACCATTCTAATACTGGAAGAGGGGCGCATAGCCGAATATGGGGTGCGTGAAGCACTGGCTGCCGACTATACATCGAGGTTCTCCAATCTGCTCAGGACCGGGGCCGCGGAGGTGCTTGTATGAGCATAAGCATCGACTCCGATACTCCTATCAAGACCGAGATGAAGACCTGGCGCTTCCTGTGGGAGTTGATCAGCTTTCGCCCCTGGCTCTTTTGGATCAATTGCCTGGGTATAATCTTCCTGTTCGTCACGGCGATGGTGCCCGGCCTGGTGGCGCGTGACTTCTTCAATAACCTGGCTGCCGGAACTAAAGACCTGGGCCTCCTCTGGCTGATCGCCTGGCTCCTCATGTCGGCCCTGGGGCGCACAGCATTTCTGGTGGTCTGTCAGGCCACTAACGCTCCCTTTATGATGACCGGCGCGGCCCTGCTGCAAAAAAATATCTTGCGTCGGGTTATGGACCTACCCGCGGCCAATGCCCTCCCCTCCTCGCCCGGCGAATCTATCAGCCGCTTCCGCGACGATGTAGACAGCGTAACCGAGGTCCTGATAACGGTCAACGACCTGATAGCCTCTACTGTGTTCGCCGTAGTTGCCCTTGCGGTGCTGATGACAATCAACGCCGCCATCACGATTTCGGTCTTCCTGCCCCTGACGGTAGTGATAGTAATCGCAAACATGGCGAGCAAGCGTATCGCCATCTACCGCAAGGCCAACCGGGAGGCTACAGGGCAGGTGACGGGGTTCCTGGCCGAGGTATTCGGGGCGGTACAGGCCGTGCAGGTGGCGGGGGCCGACGAGCAGGTAGCGGCGCAGTTCCGACGCCTGAACGACCATCGCCTCAAGTTCGCGGTGCGCGACCGGGTATTCGAGCAACTGCTGGAATCTATATTCTGGAACACGGTCAACCTGGGCACCGGCCTTGTGCTCCTCTTTGCGGGCCAGGCGATGGCGGGTGGCGATTTCACGGTGGGCGATTTCGCGCTCTTCATCTATTACCTCGCCTGGATGACCGATTTCACCTCTCTATTCGGCATTATACTGGCGCACTACCGGCAGGCCGGGGTGTCGTTTGGCAGGATGACCACGCTCCTGCGGGGTGCGCCCGACCGCACGCTGGTAGAGCACGGTCCCGTGTATGTGACCGGGTCGCCTCCCCCTCTCCCAGGGCTGAATGGCGCTCACCTGGACCGCTTGCAAACCCTCCAGGTGGTCGACCTCTCTTATCGCTACCCTGAGACAGATCATGTCGAGGAAGCTACGGCACTCTTTACCTCTGAGAAAAGCAGGAGGGGAAGCATCGAGGGTATCAGCTTCGAGATAAAGCGCGGCTCATTCACCGTGATCACGGGCCGAATCGGATCGGGTAAGACCACCCTGCTGCACGTTCTACTTGGTTTGCTGCCGAAAGATAGCGGCGAGATATACTGGAACGGCGTGCGTGTCGCAGACCCGACTACCTTTTTCGTGCCTCCACACAGCGCCTACACCCCACAGGTGCCCCGCCTTTTCAGCGACACCCTCAAAGACAACATCTTGATGGGCCTGCCCGAAGATGAGGCAAAACTCTCCGAGGCGCTGCATATGGCCGTCATGGTACAGGATATGGCCGGGATGGAGCAGGGGCTAGATACCCTTGTCGGCTCACGAGGTGTGAGGCTATCCGGCGGGCAGGTCCAGCGTGCGGCGGCGGCGCGTATGTTCGTGAGGGACGCGGAGCTACTCTTATTCGACGACCTATCGAGCGCCCTGGACGTAGAGACCGAGCAGACACTATGGGACCGGCTCGGCGCGCGCCCCGACACGACGATACTGGCGGTATCCCACCGCAGAGCCGCCCTCCGCCGGGCAGACCAGGTGATAGTACTGAAAAACGGTAGGGTAGAGGCAGCAGGCAAACTGGACGATATGCTCGCTGCCTCGCCCGAGATGAGACGCCTCTGGCACGGCGAATTGGAGCCTGGCGAAGAGGAGAATTAGGACAAGTAAATGTTCAGATTAGCAGGGTGGTAGGGGCGAACCTTGTGTTCGCCCTGTCTGGAATACGCATAACCGTATCAGGCGAACCTTGTGTTCGCCCCTACATCGGCATCTTCTATACCCTAAGTCTGAACACTTACTAGGACAATCAGCTTTGACAACGGCAAGCGAACGGCGTTATATTGCCTACCGAGCCATGTCTGAGCTTTACCCGCGCAATCCAACCGACCCTCTCGCACTCGTGCCGTTTGGCGAGGAGTTGCTTGATGCCACCATTACGGATGCGTCAAATGTCAGCTAGAAACGTGAAACGTGACTACTGACCACTGACCACCAACTACTAATCCCTCCCGCAAAAGTGGTACAATGGCCGCCATGATAGAGAGCGCGAACCGGGCATACATGCTGCCGCCCGACGAGAAGATTGAGCCTATATATGACGCCCTCGCCCGCTACTATGGAGAGCTTGAGTGGCGGCCAAGTATCGATCCCCTCTCCGAGCTTGTGCTCACTATCCTCTCCCAGCACACCTCGGATACCAACCGCGACCGCGCATTCCGGTCGATGAAAGAGCGTTTTCCAACCTGGGAAGAAGTGCGTGACGCACCCGCTGAGGAGCTTGCGGATTCTATCCGGTCGGGTGGCCTCGCCAACCAGAAAGCCCCTCGCATACAATCGGTGCTCCGACTCATCGGGGAAGAGCGTGGGGAGCTAAACCTTTCTTTCCTTTTTGATATGCCCCCGGCGGAGGCCAAAGCATGGCTCTCCAGCTTCAACGGTGTTGGGCCGAAGACTGCGGCCTGCGTGCTGATGTTTTCGTGCGGGATGCCTGTTCTACCCGTAGACACGCACGTATACCGCGTATCACAGCGGCTTGGGCTGATTGGGGAGAAGACCAATGCCGACAAAGCCCACGATGCATTGGAGGAGATAGTCCTCCCCGAAAAACGCTATACCTTCCACATCAACATGATCACCCACGGGCGCAAGATCTGCAAAGCCCAACGTCCCCTTTGCGAGGCGTGTGTGCTTCGTGAGTGGTGCAGTTACTACAACCGACTGGCCCTCCGTAGGGGCGGACACATAGGTCCGCCCTCTGGATGCTAGGTGTTATGCCAAGCAATATGCTGGTCGGCAAAAGGGCAGTAGTAACCGGGGCAGGGCGTGGCATCGGCAGAGCAATCGCCCTCGCGCTGGCCGATGCCGGGGCCGATGTTGGAGTGACCGCCCGCACCACGCCTGACCTGGAATCGCTCGCCTCGGAGATCAAGACGATGGGCAGGCGTTGCTTCCTTACGGCGTGCGATGTGACCGATGCGGAACAGGTAGCTGAGATGGCATCAAGGCTTACACGCGATCTGGGGGGCGTCGACATCCTGGTGAACAATGCGGGTAGCGCCGAAAGCCACAAGCTCCTCGACCACCCCGACGAGTTGTGGCACCGTATGCTTGCCGCCAACCTGACGAGCGTATACTATGTGACCAAAGCGTTCCTGCCGTCTATGATGGAGCAGAGAAGTGGGCGTATCGTCAACGTCGCCTCCACAGCCGCCAGGGTGGGCGATAAATATGTAGCGGCCTATACTGCCGCCAAGCACGGCGTGCTGGGACTGACGCGCTCACTCGCCGCCGAGCTGATAGAATACAACATCACTGTCAATGCCGTTTGTCCAGGCTTCGTTGACACGCCGATGACCCAGGCGAGCATCAGCAATATAGTCCGGCGCACAGGTATGAGTGAGGGGGAAGCGAGAGTCGCTCTGGAGAAGACCAATCCTCAAGGCCGCCTGATAACGCCCTACGAAGTGGCATCGGTGGTGCTCTTCCTGGCTCAGGAGAGCAGCAAGGGGATAACTGGGCAGGCAATTAATGTAGATGGCGGCGGGGTGATGTCATAAAGCTTGCAATGTGAGGAATGTGATAAGCCAACCAGACTGGAATGTGCTTCTCATAGGCGGTAGCGCAGGGGTCGGTAAGACAATAGCTGCAATGGAGGTGGCGCGCAGATGTGGCGCAGTGTGCAGCCAGGCAGACGACTTTCGTCTGGTGCTCCAGCACATGACCACGCCTGCCCGAGAGCCTGCACTCCACTTCTTTACGAGCACGGAGGCTGTGTGGCAGAAGTCGCCTGAGGAGCTATGCGAGAGGCTAATAGAGGTAGGCAGGTTGGTGTCTCATGGCCTGGAGATCATAGTGGCGCACCACCTATCGACTAACCTGCCATTGGTATTGGAAGGGGATGGTATAGTGCCTGCGTTAGCGGCACAGCAGCGCTTCGCCGGGCTTGATGTAGAGGATGGGCAGGTACACTCCGTGTTCATCTACGAGCAGGATGAGAACGTTATCGGAGCCAACATGAGAGGGCGAGGGCGTGGCTTCCAACACAATTCAGAAGTTGAGCAGCAGACCCAGGTACGCATGAGCTATCTGTACGGAGAATGGCTTCGTCAAGAGGCCCTGAGCTTGAGCCTACCGGTCATCGAATCTCGCCCCTGGGATACATTAGCCAGGCGTATCATCGAGGTAACGGGGTAAATCTCAAGTAAACTGTGGCATTGCCCTCCTAACCTGAAACAATATTGAAGTACGATTGACACTAAGGTGTCAACCTGCTATCGTATGAGTATATTACTGCGACTATGAACGCGGGAAGAACAGAGGCCGACCGCATGGAGATGAAGGATATGAGAAGGATACAAGTCTACGCTGACAGCGAGACTAAACGGCGCATCGAACTGGCGGCAGCCAAACGCAACCTTCCGGTCACCAGTTATTGCCTTGAGGCTATCACGCAGCAGCTTGCGGAGGACGAGGTGCTTGAGCAGGAACGAATCGAAATCTCCGTCAAACCGACAGCGCAGACGATTGGCACTGAATTGAGCACCCAGATGCGGGCGTTGCGAGAACGGATCAAGACGCGGCGGGGCAGTACGCTCATCACCACTGATGTATTGGAGCAGGTGCGTGCCGAACGAGACAAAGAACTGAATGAGCGGATCGCTGATTTGTGTTGACGCCAACGTAGTGCTATGGTCCCTCGTGCCTTCTCCCTTGAGCGATAAGGCAGAGGAGTTGCTTGAGGAGGCTAGCGCCGGACAGATGACACTAATCGCCCCCGCGCTTCTGGCCTTCGAGGTCGCCTCGGTCCTACGGCGCTTGGTATACCTGCGTGCCCTCACCTCTGAGGAAGGAGAGGAGGCGTTTACGACTTTTCTGAGGATCCCGATCCGCCTCTCCCAGCGCAAGGGTATCATCCCGCTCGCCTGGCAGCTTGCCAAGCAGCTCAACCGACCGCGAGTCTACGATGCCTCATATCTGGCAGTAGCTCAGATGTATGAGTGCGTGCTGTGGACCGCGGATGAGAAGCTATACAATGCTGTAGAGACCAAGCTGTCCTGGGTGAAGTGGCTCGGAGATTACGCCCGCCCACCAAAGTGAGTCTTGATGAAATATGACTTCCTATATGAAGTAGCCGACGGCATCGCCACCCTCACCTTCAACCGGCCCGAAGTGCTGAACGCGCTCACCTTCGAGATATACGCACAGTTCCGCGACCTGCTGGAAGAGTTGCGCTACGATGACACGGTGAAGGTGCTCGTGCTCACGGGTGCAGGCAAAGCCTTCTGCTCGGGTGGCGACGTGCATGAGATCATCGGCGCGTTGCTCGACACCGGCGTGAAGGATCATCTCGCCTTCACGCGCATGACCGGGGCAGTTGTGCAGAACATGCGCCTGCTCGACAAGCCTATTATTGCTGCCCTTAACGGTATGACGGCGGGTGCGGGTGCCGTGATCGCTCTTGCGTCAGACCTGCGTATAGCCTCCGAGCAGGCGCGTTTTGCCTTCCTCTTCACCAGGGTGGGACTGGCCGGAGTCGACATGGGGTCGGGCTACCTCCTGCCGCGCATCGTGGGACAAGGACGCGCCACTGAACTGCTCATGTTAGGTGATACTATTGATGCCCAGACAGCCGACAAGTACGGCCTGGTGAACAGGGTCGTGCCGCACGACGAACTCCTCCCCGCCGCTCAGGAGTGGGCGCGAAGGCTGGCAGACGGCCCAACCCAGGCCCTCTCGATGACCAAGCGCATGATCAACAGCGAATGGAACATGGACCTCGTGACCGCGCTCGAAGCCGAAGCCCAGGCCCAGGCCCTCATGCTCATGGGCGACGACCACAGGCGGTTCTACGAGGCGTTCAAGGCGAAAGAGAAGCCGAAGTTTACGGGCAGTTAGCTCTCTCTACTTGACCTACTCGCACCAATATCATACAATGTGGTCATAATGTAACCACATGTCACGTGTCTCAAGGAGAAATCATGAAAAGTATGGGCGTGAGAGAACTCAAGGCGAATATCAGCGAGGTCCTGCGCGAAGTAGATGAGGGGGGAGAAATAATAGAAGTGACGCGGCACGGCCAGGTGATAGCACGACTGGTTCCAGCACGTTCCGCCCCGCACATTGACCGCGATGCTAACGGCGCATGGACCGACCTCAAAACCCTGGCTGCGGAGATCAGCGCCCTGTGGCCGGAGGGTGTATCTGCCGCTGATGCCATCAACGATGTGAGGCGCGATAATTAATGGCCGCCCTCGGTAGTGCGACGGGGCCACCTGGACCAGTAATAATAGATGCTAGCGTATGGGTAGCCTTTTTCTTGACCACAGACAGTACACACAGGACGAGTTACATATGGATAGACCATCACACCTCGGCAGGTGGCATGCTAGTAGCCCCTTCAATCCTGCTAACCGAGGTGGCTGCGGCAATAGCCCGTAGACTAGGGCAACCGCAGATGGCTCTGCATGCGGCAGCAACAATATCCAACCTTAACCTAATGCGTATTGTGCCTATGGATGGGGCGCTCATGCAAGAAGCAACAGTTATTGCCGCCAACCTGAGATTGCGCGGGGCGGATTCCATCTACGTAGCAACAGCAAAGCAACTAGGCATACCGTTGCTTACCTGGGACCACGAACAGCTTACCAAGTCGGTGGGTGTTATTTCTGCTTTTCAGCCTTGATAAATAATGGAGGCAAGAAGATGGCGAAGATACTGGTTCACATAACCCACGGCCCGGAGAACCCGACCCGCGCGGCCCTCGGCTTTCTGGTGGCTAAGACCGCCATTGACGAAGGGCATGAAGTCTCGCTCTTTCTGGCGGGTGACGCAGTGCAGCTGATACGAGATGCGGTGCTGGACAACCTCGCCGGACTCGGCACCGGTAAGCTGAGAGAGTTGTATGACAGCATCGTGGCGGGCGGCGGACGCTTCTATCTGTCGGGCATGTCAAGCAAGGCGCGAGGGGTTGGCGATGCTGACCTGGCCGGGAAGTCTGCCGAGATGGCTATGCCTAATGTTCTGCTCAGGTTGTCACTCGACCACGACCGCATGTTCACCTACTAAGGGTCAACTGAGGCAACCGCAAAGCCTATGATGAGCCGGTTCACAGAAAGAGCACAGGAAGCGTTGCAGAATGCGCAGCGACTCATGTTCGCCAAGCAGCATACGCAGTTAGATGTGGAGCACGTATTCCTAGCGTTGCTTCAGCAGCGCAACAGCCTTCCAGCCCAGATAATCACTCGCCTGGGTGGCGACCCTCAAGCTTTGATACACCATTTGGACAACATCCTGAACAACATCCAAACCGTTCCCATCGGTAGACACAGTTCTACAGGGTACATCACTCAGCGGTGCAATCAAGCACTCCAAGGTGCGGCTGAAGAAGCCGACCGCCTTAGCGACCAGTTCATCTCAACAGAGCATTTGTTCCTCTCAATAGTCCGCGAACATGGTGGAACAAGCGCAAAGTTACTGAAGGACGCAGACATTGACTACGGGAGGGTGGAAGCTGCCTTGGCGGAAGTGCGAGACAGCAGACCCGATGAGTTCGTAAGTGTTACCCGACCACCCGCACATAGACAAGTCGGGCGCGAAATTGTAACACCTCAATCACTCGCAAACCCTACAGGTTTCAGCCACGGCGTGGTGACAAGCGGGGGCCGTCTGCTCTTCCTTGCCGGGCAAACCGCCATTGATGCCGAAGGAGATATAGTAGCGCCCGGCGACATCGTGGGACAGTACAGGCAGGTGCTAGCCAACCTCAAGGCAGTGGTCGAGGAGGCGGGCGGCGAGATGGAAGATATAGTTAAGATGACCATCTTCGTGGGCGACCGAGATAACTATATAGAGAACCTCAAGCCCCTGGGCCGCGCTCATAAAGATTTCTTTGGCGACTACTACCCCGCAACTGCCCTGTTGGAGATTTCGCGGTTCTTTCAGGATGGTGTGATGGTCGAAATAGAGGGTATCGCGGTACTGCCTAATTGAATAGCGATAAAGGCTAATGCGTGAACTTTGAGCTAACAACCGAACAGCAGCGCACCCAGACTGAGGCACGCCGCTTCGCTCAGGAAGAAGTAGCTCCATTGGCGCGGGAGGCCGATGAGAGAGGCGAGTTCCCGTCACACTTCATCGGGAGAATGGCTGAGCTTGGCTTCCTCGGCGCTACCGTTGAGAAGCAGTATGGCGGCTCAGACCTGGGCTATATGGGCTATGCGCTTATATGTGAAGAGCTTGGACGGGCCGACTCGTCGGTGCGTGGCTTTCTCACTGTGCATGCAGGGCTTGTCGCGGGCTGCATACAGGAATGGGGCACGGAAGAGCAGAAGCAGGACTACCTCCGCAAGCTCGCGTCCGGCGAGTGGGTAGGCTGCTATGCCCTCACGGAGCCGAATGCCGGGTCTGATGTGGCTGGGATGGAGGCCACAGCAAGGCAAGAGGGAGATGAATACGTGCTCAACGGTGAGAAGATATGGATCACCAACGCCTTAAGCGCGCACGTCGCCATCGTCTTTGCCCGGCTCGACCCCCCAGCGGGAGAAGACACTCGCCCCCACAAGCAGATATGCGCTTTCATAGTCGAGACCGATACGCCCGGCTTCGACCGCGAGCCTATGCCGGGAGAAGAGCTGGGCCACCGGGCATCGGAGCACGCACATATCATTCTGGACGATTGCAGGATTCCCGCGAGCGCTATGCTTGGATCTCCGGGTGAGGGATTCAAGGTGGCGATGTCAGCGCTCGACCGGGGGCGCATAGGCGTGGCGGCGGGTGCGGTGGGTGTAGGCCAGGCCTGCCTTGATGCCTGCGTGGAATATGCGAGGCACAGGAAGCAGTTCGGCAAGCGACTGGGTGACTTTGAGAT
>JBBRVL010000129.1:0-9368 GCA_038246925.1 Chloroflexia bacterium | reverse complement strand
GGGGTCGGTTTGAGGAGACTCGTAATTAGAGGGGCCGGGGTTGGGGCTTGGAATCTGCACCCACTGCGTCCCGTCCCAGCGTAGCACCAGCGTGCGATATCCGAACTGGAAATCTGCGTTGTAATGCCCCACAGCCCACACGGTCCCTGACACTACTGTTGTGCCCATGAGCAAGGTATGAGAGTTTTGTCCAGGATTGGGGCTGGGAACTACGCTCCACTGCACGCCATCCCAGTGCATCGTCAACGACTGATAAAAGCCGTTGTTCGTCATGTAACCCACAGCCCAAATATCGTTAGCCGAGACGGCAGCCACGTCCGTGAGGATGCGGAGGCTGAGGCTTTGCGTGGGCGGTATTATCGGAGTAGGGACTTGGCTCCATTCGTTGCCGTCCCAGTGGAGCGATAACGGCTGGGTCTCGTTGCCATCGCCATACGTGCCCACAGCCCATATATCGTTATCCGTTATGGCCTCTACTGCGTACAGTTCGTTTGCTTGCCAACCAGGACTGGGACTGGGCACGATGCTCCATTGCGTGCCATTCCAGTGGGCAATCGCCGTGCAGCACGATGGGTTACCGCTGGCGGTCGCGCCCACTGTCCATATATCGCTCGCGGAAATCGCATCTATGTCCCTGAAAAAGACATCGTCAGGGCTGGGCACGATCCGCCACGCCAGCCCGCAGGCGGGAATGGTGGCGCTGGGCGTGGGCGTTGAGGGAGGGTTGTCGGCAAATGTCTCTCCAGGTAGCGCAGCCACTGCTATCTGCTCCCCACCTGAGACTAGCAGTACGACTATTAGAGGCACGAGTAGCGCCAACATGTAAAGTATCTGTGGGTAGTTGCCGCGGTGTGTGGTTTTAGCTTGCATAGCCCCTTCTCCTTTATCCTGCCGGTTGCTCAATCAGCCACGTATTTCACCGTAGTGGCCTTATGGTGCCTGGCAACCGGGGTAGAAGCCGTTACTGACTATCTTCGATACTTGCCCCCTCGTGGCGTTGTTGGCGGGTCGGAAGTAGGGCCGGTTCGTGGTGCCGCATGGCTCTCCCTGGCCTCCACAGGCGTAGCCGCTCATCATGCCGTGCTGGGCAAGCCTCTGTATCCACAGGTAGAAGGGGTGGCTCGACGGCACATCCTCGAAGGCTTGTCCTGTGGGTGCATCGGAGAGATTTGCCGCATTCGCCACTACCTTCGATATCTGCCCCCTGGTAGCGTTTGCATAAGGCCTGAAGTAAGGCTTGTTACTTTCGCCGCACGGCTCGCCGGGGCTTCCGCACGGGTAGCCACTGATAACCCCTCTCTGCGCCATGCGCTCTATGTACATATAGAAGGCGCTGCCCTCCGGCACATCCGCGAACGTCTGCTGAGCAGGAATATCTGTGAACCCTGCGGTGTTGGAGACTATCTTCGACAGTTGTCCCCTGGTAATCTCGGTATTAGGCCTGAACGTACCATCGGCATAACCCCCAACCATGCCCATGCACGACAGACACATGATCTGATTGTAGAACGCGTTGGTGGAAGGCACATCGCTATAGGTGACGGCGCAGGCGAGCGCGGTTGGTATAGCTGTGCTTGTTGCCTCGCTCGTTGCTTCCGAGGTGACTGTAGATGTTGGAGGTACGGCCGTGCTTGTGCCAGCAGGGCTTGTGGGTGGTACTGTGGTGCTGCTTGGTTCGGGCGTGTTGCATGGGCCACCGGAGTATCTGTCGGTAAGTGAGCCGTTATCGAACCCACCGACTGCCCATACGTCGTCAGGTCCGGCGGTGTCAGCAGCCAACAGTTCGTCAACGCCGCTGTATGATGGGTTCGGGCTGGGTACTCGTGTCCAGCCCGTGCCGTTCCAGCCGAGTATCACTGCGTCACTGCTGTACTGGCCGATCTCTTCCCACCCTACGGCCCAGACTTCGTTTGACGACTCGGCTGTCACGCCGAAGAGGCCGATATTCCCGGCGGGCGGGGGCATGGAAGCCCAGCTTGTACCGTCCCAATGCAGGGCGATGGCGCCGCGTGGATTCAGGTAGAAGCCGATATGGCCTACAGCCCAGATGTCGTTGGGGGCGATGACCGTTATTGCGTTTAAGGAATTAGCATTGCCGGGATTGGGCGTCGATACCTGGGTCCAGCTTGTGCCGTTCCAGTGCAGCGCCCAGGTAAGGCTGTTGCGAGTGCCTACGGCCCAAACATCGGTTGGCGAGACAACTCCTACCGCGAAGAGCGAGTTGTAATATGAGCTGGGTCCGTTACCATCGCCAGGTCTGTAGGTGTTGCCTGTCAGGAGGCTCGGAACTATCGTCCACTGGGACCCGTCCCAGTGCATGGTGAGCGGGCCGTCCGGGCCATCACCGACCGCCCAAACGTCGTCAGACGATGCTGCCCCAACACCCTTCAGGTAACCATGCACGCCTGGGAACGGCCTCGGAGTAGCAACCTCAAGCCATAGCACGCCGTTCCAGTGGATAGTGTAAGGCTGGAAGAAGCCCCCGGCGTTCTCGTAACCTACCGCCCAGATGTCGTTGGCTGACACTACCGAAATAGCTTCCAATCCACTGTAATCACTGGCTGGGGCGGCCACGTTGGTCCAGCTTGCGCCGTCCCAGTGAAGTATCAGGTTCTCGGTGCCTCCGATGCTGCCCACTGCCCATATATCGGTCGGGCTAACTACACCTACGCCCGTCAATGAGCCTGTTTCGGGGCTATCGACCTTATGCCACAGTGGCTCGCAGCCGGGTGTGGGTAGAGGGGTGAATGAAGGGGCCACCGTGCTTGTAGGTTGAGGTGTCGGTGTGTTGGTCGTAATGGTGGGGATTACCGTGCCTATAGTGATGGTGGGAAGTATAGGGGTATTTGTGGGCGGGCGCGGCGTATTGGTCGGGAACGGGGTAGCGTTGCAGGCTGGGCCGAACCGCTGAGTCAGGGTAGACATATTGCTGTTCGTACCCCTCGTCCCTACGGCCCATACGTAATCAGGCGCTATTGCGGCCACGCCGAAGAGCAGGGTGATGTTGGCGGGGTTGGGGCTGGCTATACGCTCCCACTGGGCGCCATTCCAACGCAGGGTTACAGAGATGGCGATCCCGTTGTTGGCGGCAACGTACTTGCCCACGGCCCATACTTCGTTAGCCGAAACAGCTGTCACGTCGTAAAGGAAGGTGCCTTCGTTCTCGCTGTCAGCAGGCGCGCTGGGCGAGAAACCTGGGCTAGGGGTCGCTACCTGGGTCCAGGTCGTGCCGTTCCAATGCAGCGCAAGTGATTGGCTAAGGGTCGAGTAGCTGTTGGCGTAATATCCTACCGCCCATATGTCGTTCGGCGCGACTACCGTGACCGACTCGAGAACATTGCGGTAGACCCCCGGGCTTGGACTGGACACGAAGTTCCAGCTTGTGCCGTCGTAGTGCATGATCAGGGTGCGGTTGCTGCCGCTGACACGGATCGTGCCGACCGCCCATATATCGCTTGGGCTAACCACATCCACATCTGTCAGGCGCGTCAGGTAGTCCGACGGCACCGAAGGTTCGTTCAAATCAGGGCGACTTGCCCCCATGTCGAACCCTGTGCGGCTCCAACTCGTACCGTTCCAGTGCAGAATCAACACGCCGTAATAGTTGTAACCGACAGCCCACACGTTGTTCGGGGCTACAGCCTTTACTCCGTACAGAGAGTCATCAGGGCCGTATTCCGACAATCCTACACGGGTCCAGCTTGTACCGTCCCAGTGCGCGGTGACAGCGCCGTCGGGATTTCCACCACCGTTGCCCACCGCCCAGATGTCGTCGGCGGAGATGACTGTGATATCTTCAAAGCCGGAGGTGCGTATAGAGTTGGGCACGATAGTCCAGGTGTTTCCATCCCAGTGCTCTATCAGGCCACCAATCAGGCCGTTATAATGGCTTCCGAGCGCCCATATGTCGTTGGCCGACACCACGCCAACGGTCTTGAGTTGATTATTTACCGAGGGGCCGTTGGCGCTGGGGATAACGGCCCAGGCCGGGTTGCCGTTGCATGGTGTGGGGGTAGCGATAGGGGCAGTGGGAATGGGGGTAGGGCAGTTATTGCCGTTGTATCGTTCGATGAGGCTAGCGTATCTGTTTGCCGCGTCAACCCAGTAAATGCCGGAGGCCCATGCGTCATCGCGCCCGGCGACATCCACCGCATAAAGCCGGTTGTATCCAGCGAAGCCGCTTGGGTTGGCGCTTGGGACCACAGTCCACTGGCTGCCGTTCCACCTTAGAATGAGTGTGTTAGTTTCGCTGTCGCCGACCTGATCGGAGGAGCCGACAGCCCATATCTCGTCAGGCGCGGCTGCTGAGATACCAAGAAGCATGTTGCCTGCCGGTGATGATGGCGGGTAGTAACCGGAACCGTCGGGCGATGTCTGCTCTTCGCGTGGCGGCTTGCTGTTGCTGCCTTCCTTGCCAATATCGAAGCTCGGATTGGGGCTAGGCACAACCACCCATGCCGTGCCGTTCCAGCGCATGGTGAGTGTGGCGTACCGTCCGGTGTTATAGTCCAGGAAGAAACCGGCGGCCCACACGTTGTCAGGCCCGGCGTTTGTTATAGCGCCCAGATAGTTCGTTGACTGGCTAGGGTTGGGGCTGTCAACGCGCGTCCACGTCGTACCGTTCCAATGCGCGGTAAGGGTCATAGGCCCGTTATCATGGATTGCGCCTACTGCCCACGCATCGTTCGGCCCGACAGCCGTCACACCGTAAAATGAGCAGACATAGGATGATCCGGGGCAGCCGGGGATGCGCCCGCTCGTTTCTTCACGCCACTGCGTGCCGTCCCAATGCAAGGTAAGTGGCGACTGCGTGTTATAAGACCTGGCACCCACAGCGATTACCTCGTTCGAGGAGGCCGCCGCCACGCCCATCAGGTCAACATAATCAACTCCAAAGTCTATGTTCACAGGAACTACTGTCCAGGTGGAGCCGTCGTAGTGCAGCGTCAGGGGCCGCGTCTTATAGATGGCTGTGTCGTAGTAAGAGCCGACGGCCCAGATGTCGTTGGCTGCTATGACGGCTATTCCATACAGCTTGTTGCTGTATGTTCCTACGTTAGGGCTAGGTACAATTGCCCATTGTGTGCCGTTCCAATGCTGGATGAGGGTATTTTGGGTGGGATCGGTATATCCTACTGCCCATACATCGTTCGTGGCTACAACACCTATTCCTCGGAGGATATTGTGATCAGATCCAACGTTAGGGCTGGACACAAGATGCCATGTGTAGTTCCCCTCACAGGGCGTGGGACTGACAAGAGGCTCAGCAGCGCGCGCAGCAACGGACGGCGCAGGTTGGCTCATCATTGTAGCCGCCAGACCAAATAATGCTATTACCAGGGCGGCTATACTAACCAACCAAAGGGTATTGCGCCGATTCGTTTGTCCAATACTATTTGCGGGCATCTGCCGGCTCCTTAGAAATGGGTAACTACAGTATATCGCTACGTACTATGCCATATGCTGTGGGATCGTCAGTGTAATTGTATCCTTATATTCTTAAGGATAGATAAAAACAAAATGCCGATTATTACAAAACTATTACATCGTCTACGCTCTGGCCCGCCAATCTTGATTGGCGCAATATAAAGTGTGTAATAATACAAGCCATCTACCATGCGGAAATGACAGCAAGAAATGGTAGTATTACTGTTCCAGAGGGCAAAAAGTGTGCCCGCCCCGGTGATAAAGCGGGTGAAAATGCTTACAAGATTATTACAGTTTGGCCGGACCACACGTGGAGTTCACCAGCAGGTATCAGAAGGGTATCAATTAATTCGCCTATAGCAAAAAGCACCTTCAAAGTAAAGGGGCTTTTTGGTAGATGATGTAACGGCAGATGCGCCTGATGGCTTCAGGGTATATCGCAACCTGGGAAAAAGACGTTGGCTACGATCTTGGAAGACTGGCCTCTTGTCACGTCGTTACCCGGACGGAAGTAAGGGCGGTTCTCAGGCGCGATACATGGCTCACCGGGTCGTCCACACTCGTAGCCGCTCATGACACTACGTGTGGCAAGGCGCTCTATCCAGAGCCAGAAGGTGTGGTTAGGAGGCACATCCTCGAAGGTCTGCTGGTCGGGAGGGATGTAGGTTTCTATCTGCGCGGCATTTGCTACTATCTTAGAGGTCTGTCCACGCGTGGCGTTGTTCTGTGGGCGGAAGTAAGGCATATTGTTTACGCAGGGCTCACCTGGTCCTCCGCATTGATAGCCTGTCATGTGTCCGCGCCTTGTGAGGCGGTTTATGAACTCGTAGAAGGTATGAGTGGCCGGCACATCCTGGAATATCTGTGGGTTTGGGTCCTCCGAGAATCCAGCGGCATTACTCACCATCTTGGCTAACTGCCCGCGTGTTACCTGGTTGTTTGGTCTGAAAGTTCCATCTGAATAGCCACTAACGATACCCCTGCATGCGAGGCAGCGTACCTGTGCGTAGAAAGTGTTGTCCGGCGGTACATCTGTGAAGGAGAGGTTGCACAAGATGGGCGTGCCTGTAACGGTGGCGGTGTGGGTCGTCTCAGGTGTGGCTGTTGTGGCTACGGGGCTGGAAGTGTAAGTTGGAGGGACGGTGGTCGGGGTGCTACACACGGGTAGGGTATATATTACCAGTCTGCCGTTAGTGATATCACCGCCCTGACCGTTGCAAAAGTACTGAGTGAAGTACGTGTTATCCTTTTGCACTCCGACCAGTGAGCCACTATTGCCTGTGGGTAGTACAACGTAGATAACATCGAACCGGGGCTGCCCCTCATATAGTCTTAGCTCAAAGTTGGCTGGTCCGTTGCCGGGGAAGTAGTTGGCGCGCCACTCGATGTTGAAAATGCGGTTGGGTGCCGTGCCACTTATGGAGGTATAGATACCGCAGCCTGGGCAATCAGTGCGTAGGTCTTCCCGGTACGGAAAGACAATATATGTCAGCCCTGGCTGTGGGAGGCACGACACCGGGAAAATCGGAATAGATCCCGAGAAGCTGGCGCTCCCGTTTGATTCCAGGTACACACTGGTAAAGCTCTGGTCATACAGCTGGTACGAGAACGGCAAAGTGATCTGGGTGAGACAGTCGTCGCAGTGATTACCGGTGTCTATTGTCCCTGGCACGATGGTAGCCGTGGCGGTGGCATAGGTATAGTTGGTGGAGCACGTTGCAGGTGTCGATGTCCCGGAAGGGATAGGGCTTGGTGTCATGGTGGCAGGCGTGGCCGTGCCGAGGTCGCAACGCGGGGCAGGGTTCGTGACACTGTAAGCATTCACGTTATTCGGGAACCTGCCGATGTAATTGATCCTGTACCACTGGTATTGAGATGGGATAGCTGTTTCGTTGAAGGTGCCGGTCGAGCCGTTCCAACCGCGCTGGAACGTCACCGGGTAGGTCTGCGTATCGTGGGCCGTCCACGGCCCCGACGAATCCGGGGCTACCTCGAAGGTAACAGTAGCAGTTCCGTTCATGGTGGTCGGGCAGCCGGACTCAACATAGAAAGTAAAGGAGTAATAATAATCGTTAGGTGACGTGCAATAAGTCGTGCCCGGGTTGCCAAAAGTCAATATGCCGCACGGTGGGCCGATGGTAGGAGACGGAGATGGGATACCGGACGTTGTTGTGGAAGAAGAGGTATGTGTTGGGCTGACGGTGACCGTTACGGTTGCGGTTGCGGCGCCGGTGCAGATGGCGGCAGGCTGTGTTTCGCTCGTTACATAGCGGCTGCCGAACGCGCCGGGATAGCTTGCGGACATCGTTATGCGGTACCACTGGTACTGTGATGGGATAGCGCCTTCGATGAAGGTCCCCTGCACGGTGTTTACGCCTGGAGAATAGGTCCGGCTGGACGTTTGCGTGTCATAAACAGTCCACGGGCCGCCCTGGTTGGCAGAAACCTGGAACTGCACCTGTACCGTGCCGGGCATAGTGGTGTCACAGTGGCTGTAGATACCGAAATTGTACCAATAGGCATCAGGCTGTGAGCAGGTCGATTGTGCACCGGTTGCGACCATGTAACACCGGATTGTAATGCCTGTGGGCGTGGGCGTAGGCGTGGTAGGGGTATTGCAGAGAGGGGCAAAGACTGTCGTCCCGTTCAGTGTCTGCCCGTTGCTCGTGTTGAGAGTAATGCTGAACCTGTAGACGTGGTATTCAGGAGGGATGTTGTTTTCCACGAAGTTGCCGCTGGTATAGCTGCTGCCGGGAGGGAACGACTGGTTCACATTGGCCTGGTCATACACTATCCAGGGCCCGCCGGAGTTGGCGGCAACCTCTAACTGTACCGTGCCCGAACCCGTCAGACCCGTGTTGCAGGAATTGTAGAAAGCGAAGTAGTAGTTGAGGGTATTAGGCCAGTAGCAGCGAGGAGTGGAGCCTGTAACCATCAGGCACGATGGCCCGGCGGTCGGTGTGGACGTGGCGGTATCGAGAGGGAGGACCTGGCTGCTGGCGACGGGAGGCCCCGATGGGCTGGCAATAAAAGCGCATACAATAAGGAAGAGCAGGCCGCAAGCGGCCGACCAGAAGCGTTTAATGCTCATGACAGCCTCCACTATACCTATTAGGATGCATCAGGTGTAGCATATAATAGCACAAAAAGGCCCTAAAAGATAGATGTATTTCCTACTCCAGACCTACCTTTTGGCCTTGACACGCCTGTCATAAGGGCGTAAGATTCGGCGTGCCTGGGCGTGAGCGCGCGCCGGGCACGTATATTTTGGAATGTAGAGCATCAGCTAGTGTGCATAAGTAGCGTAGAATAGGTAACCACAAACAATGGCAATAACCAAGAAACCGACCAAATCAACCGCGAGCAAGGCCAAGACCGGCACTCGTAAGACCACAACCAGGACCACCACGCGCTCGACAGGTAGAGCGACTGGCAGAGCCTCATCGAGCAAGAGCGACAACACGCCGGTCGTGCGCGGCAACACCAACCTGGTAATAGTCGAGTCGCCTGCCAAGGCGAGGACAATCAGCAAGTACCTGGGGCGCGGCTTCAGCGTCGAGGCGAGCATGGGGCACGTGCGCGATCTGCCCAAGTCGACGCTGGGAGTAGACACTGAGCACAACTTCAACCCGCAGTATGTAGTGCCCCGCGACAAGAGCCAGACCGTAAAGGACCTGCGCAGGCGGGTGCAAGCAGCGAAGGCCGTTTACCTGGCGACCGACCCCGACCGGGAGGGTGAGGCAATCGCCTGGCACGTGCGCGAAGTCACAGGCGCGGGCGACAACAACCAGCCTGTCTTCAGAGTGGAGTTCCACGAAATCACGCCTGGTGCCATCCAGAGCGCTGTCGCCAACCCACGCGCTATCGACATGGATCTGGTGGACGCACAGCAGGCACGCCGAGTGCTCGACCGGCTTGTGGGTTACAGGCTCTCACCTTTG